>WJJB01000195.1 GCA_014729935.1 Candidatus Bathyarchaeota archaeon
ATACTCGTATGCGGGAACAATAACGCTCACGTGGCATCACGGGGGCACGGGGATGTTGATCCATAACAAGATCGCGACAATCAAGCCATACACCGCAAGCGCCTCGCACAAGGCTACGACCAAGAATGCCTTAAAAAATCCTTCACCCTCATCAGATAATGAGGAGATGGCAGCGGTGCCTACTGTTTTTAATGCCCAGGCACTTCCTATCACTGCAGACGAGATGGCAAGCGCAGCTGAAATCGCTAGCATCCCGGTTGTTGGACTATTGAAATAATCGAAGTTGTCGGGCGTTTCTTGCGCGGCTGCAAACCCTATTAACCCGTTTACAGTGAAAAAAACCGCGAATCCCAAGAACACCTGCAACAAGATGAGAGAAGCGTAAAACCTTCTCTTCATGTGTTTGTTCATTGCTAGTATCACCGGACTGGATGTGATAATATTCGATGCAGGATGTTATAAATATTGTCATCAATGGACGAATATAGCATGCAAAATAAATCTGATAGGTAAAAAGTAAGTTTATATACGTGTTTTGTGTAAGTTATTGCATACAAGACCGAGTGTTTTGTGCAAAGGGTGAAGCAATGATATATCAAGGATTATTTAACATACTCAACATTTTCTTCAACGACTTGGATCAATTTTATGGCGTGGTGCGCGACAAGTTCAAGATAATGGTTAAAGATTTTTGCCGGCAAAATGAAGGGAAGGGCGATTCATTTCCCGCGGGCTTTCAAGAGACCATCGACTATTTTACCGCGAAGCTTGAACAGTTCGGTTTCAAGCACGAGGAAGTAGAAAAAGGCTTCACCCTTGAAATCATGAAATACCAGGAATGCTTGACGAGTGATGGATTCTCACGGTCCAAATGCCATGAAATCGTCCTTCCCATAATCTACGAACTCTTCTTGGAAAAGATTTTCAACTACATCGTTGATAATAATGGCACGGCAAAGGCAATGGTGAATTTCAGGGAAAAGGGATTACTTCCGATCGAATTCATGGTTAAACTCAACCAGTTGAAGACTTTATTCGCCAGATCACCAGTTAAATTCAAGAGATTGCAAAAATATCTTTCCATAAAACGCAAGATCATCGATAAGTTCATTTCAGGGGAGAATGGATTGAAACGCCTTGAAGCCATTGATGATCCACGCGACAAGCTCCAATTCTATTATATCATATTCAGGATACTTGAATTCTTCAACTTGAATTACAAGATAAACATGAAGGATGTGAGGGAGTTTCTAAAAGATAACTTGGACGAATGGTTGGCGACCATTCCGCTGGTAAGTCTCACCAATCCAGACTTGTATTTTTGTGGGATCTACCTATCCCAAAAACTAGATGCTGGTATCGACTTGGATTACGTGAAATATTACCTGCTTAACCTTTACGACGAATATATAGAGTTTGAAGCACCAATCATGGAAGCAACCATTCCCATCTATTATTTCATCATGGCAAGCTTGATGGTGGATTTAAAACTATCCGACGAGCAGCTCAGGGAATTACTAAAGGGAGACATCAGATACTTTGAACCAAGTAATCTCAAATCCATGGAAACATCCCATCTCGTGATGATCTTGCGCATTTTCAAGATGCTCGGTATTTACAAGAATATCGAGTTTAAGAAACGTAAGCTCATCTTGGATGAGATTGAAAAGCGCATGGGAGACGATGGGGTTCGCCAATACAGGGAGGGCTTCATTTGCTCTGAAGCCATCTATCACGCCGTATTCAACCATTATATGCATTGTACCTTGAATCACGTGCATTCCGAAAAGCTTCTGGACGTCGTGATCTCCAGGATATACCGGAACTTGGAATTAATTTCCTTTTCATGCGAGATTAATTTTGATCTCATAACCGAAATCCTATACTCGTGTGAAACCCTCAAGCTCTTGAATTGCGTGGAGGAAAAGCAGTTTATCGCACTTTTAGTCAAGTATCTCTTCCCAGACGAAGTTATCGATCACATCGAGAATAAAAAGAATATCGATGCCTACTTGAAAGGAGAGAAGAACAATTTCCGGCACGTGAAGATCTGCAACGTGACGGGACAAGCATTGATCTAACTTACTTCTAGACCTATGGGTGAGTACTTATAACAAGGGATAGCGCCGGAAAGCGCGTTCCCATTCCTTTTTCACCAAGATTTCTTCAGTAGCCAATTCAATCACGATAGTCCGCTTGCTCAAGCCACCTACTAATTCCTTCATTTTCGTAACTCCAAAAGTTGAAAATTCCTTTTTGACGAGACCCAAGATCGTGGAATCGTTCTTTTCGGAGTTCTTGCGTTCCTCGAGCAGGTGAGCTTTTCCGAATAAGATTACATGCAATGATGCTGCTAATTGCTGCCTACTTGACTTCAAATCACGACCATCAATTCCTTCACGTGATAGATCTTGATTGAGCAAACCATCCAAGCAAGTATCGATCGATGCCTTGATCCATGATTTACTTGTCTCTATCCCCGATTCAACGATGTCTGCACTGCGAATAATGGCAAACGAGGGAGAATTGACATTCTTGATGAATATAACCACTTCTCCAGATATATCAGGGATTATCAATCTAGCAACTTGGTATTTCGATCCAGGACCCACGAAGAGCTTGAACTCGCTCGGAATCACTAGCTGGTTCCTCGACAAGGATCGTAGCATGGAAGCATCAAATTCCATTACCGGGCCCTCATCCATGTTATAATAGCCCTGTGTAAATTGGCTATCAATTTCAGAAGTTTTACTCCCTTCAGGTTTGATTGGAGATGATGCTCCTTCCTTCAATACACGTGAACCATCATGAAAACGAATGCCACCAGTGTTTATAACGTCGAGAAGATGTTGTAATTCCCGTTGTATCAAGCGTTGACGGGTAACAATTTTTGCCTGATCCTCTGCCAGATTTTGTATCTCACGTCTGAAACTGGTTACCATTTGTTGAAATCGCTGTTCCATTGCATTATCCCGCTGTTCTATCTGGGACAGCTTCATCTTCATTTCCTTGAATTCAAGCGCCAATTGGATTTCATCTTTCATGGTTTCCTTGCGTGAGATATTTAGCATTGGTTTTGTATCCATGTATCTTTTTTGGTGCAAGATAGGTTTCTTAGGAACAACTTGGTTGTCGTTCCCTCGAACATGTTTCCCTTTCGATAAGTTGGATTGCCTCAAGGAGGATTGGTTGCTCGCTTGGATTTCCTGATGTAGGAGGCTTTTCTCTTCTTCATGTGGATCCCGCTTCATGCAAATCTTGGCATTAGTCATCCGTTTTTTATTAGGAGCTTTCTTTCCCCTCGTGGAACGATTTGCACCCACATTTTGAATGGATTCATGGGTATTTCCCTGGGGTGTTGTTTTCCCTCCAAATGAAATTTGCTGCTCCTTGCTCTCAATGGTTTTTTTTCTACGGGATTGCACTGATGTCTTGGAATGCTTGATATACATGTTCCAATCACCATTCATGTTGTGCAACATTGGCCTGTTCACGTGCTCGGTTTTTCCCAGCACGAGCAAACCCCCTTCCTTGAGATGATGTTGAAGCATGTCAATGAACTGATTCCTCGCGGATTGTTTCAAGTAAATCAGGAAATTCCTGCAAAAGATGAGATCATAAGTATCGTTTGCTTGATGGCCGTGAAGGAGGTCTTCCTCAAAGAAGGTGACCGTGTCCTTGATAGCACCATCAACGGAATAACCATCCTCGTGTTCTTGTAAATACGATGCGGTAAAACGAGGGGGTAGATCCTTGATGGACTGGCGAGAATAGATACCGTTTCTTGCCACAGTCAATGCTTTCTTGCTGATGTCGGAAGCATGAATCGTAAAATTATTAAACGCCACATCCACGTCAGAATCAAGCATATCTTGCAAGAACATAGCCAAGGAATAAGGTTCCTCCCCCGTCGCGCAAGGGCAAGACCATACCATGAATCGCTCTCCACCACGGGAGCTAGCACGATTCTTGATGAATCGACCCACCCTGCTAAAAATCTCGGCATTCCTGAAGAATTCCGTGTAGGCAACAGTCAAGGTTTCAAGAAAATCGCCCGCTTCCGAATCCTTAGACTCCAAGATTCCAATGTAAGATTCAATGTCTTCCACGCCAAGATTGTGCATTCGTGATTTCAAGCGCTTAACGAGGAAGTGAGGATCGTAATAATCCAGCTTGATGTCAGTAGTGGATTGAATTATATCCATGCAAGCTTGAAGCAATCCCATATCTATCACTGGAGGATCATCTCTACATGGATGCTGGCATCCTGTATTTCTTGGTTCGTCCCTTTTTACCCCTCCAGTGTTTATGGGTATCATTTTGCCTTGCCTAGCATTTTCTCGATTTTCAGAATGCGTTTTTCCACATGTTGCAATGAATATTGGACATGTTGATGCATTTCCTTTATTTCCGAGAGGATCTTGAGGATTTGCTTGCTTTTCCCGTTGGATACATTCACCTTGCCAGGATTCCCGTGATTGCCAGTGATTTCAGGCGTGTTTATGACCTTTCGAGATTTTCCCGGATGAGGAAGGTCATATTCCCCACGATTAATTTCCATCTTAACTGCCATGAAATCAACCGGTTCCAATCCTTCCCTGATGATCTCATTTTGGAAATGGGAGATACCGTTTTGCTCCTTCAAGGAATCCACCAAATTCGTGGCAACATACCGGTGAAATAACCTGGAGTCCTTCCCTGCCCAAATCCATATAACTTCTAAGGGGATGTCAATTATCAAATAAACCGATGCCTGGTTAAACATTGCATCGGGTGATTGTTGGAGCTCCTCACCTTCAACGATGTATATGTAATCTCTGTATTTTCGCTTTTCCATTAGCTAATCATCTTCGGGACATGTAAAGGATTGCAGGGCTACGATAGCAATCATGTTGAATTTCACCTGGTTTTTCATTCCTTGGAAGTGGAAATATTCCAAAGATTTGTAGAATTTCAAAGGGTGGAAAAAATGTGTAGGGAGAGCCATCAACGAGTGCTCCCTTGATGTTACTCGAAAAACTGGCTCAAGGCATTCAATAATTCGCTCACCGTCGTGATCTCGGGTATAAACAGGAAGGTTCCAGTTACCTTGATATCGGTGATAATGACGTTCGTGGTGATGATGATGGAAAGGTCCTTCTCCACACCGATCTCTTGAGTGAATGCTTTGAAGAATTTCTCACCTGTGTCGATACTTAAATCGGGAGGTTCCGTCATGAGACGCATATCAAGCAAATCTCCGATGGCATTGGTATAATTGCTTCCTAGTATATGGCCAAGTTCCGACATGGCATCACGGTAAAGCTCGGGAAGAAGATCGATTGTATCGTATTTTCTACGCATGTCGATTTTCTTCTTATTTTCGTCGTCAATAATGATCGAGGTGAGATCGATGATATCGGGCACGTCAAATATGGAAAGGACGGTGGCATTCGCTTTTCCTTTTACGTTACTCCAACAAATAAACAGGAGCTTGCCTTCTTCGCATATTTTCTTGGCAAAATAATCCAACTTCGTCATTTCCACGGATGGAATGTTGATGTCAACCCGCCGGTTTAGCATTTTCGCCAAAGCATTTGCCGCATTACCAGCACCCATGTTTCCAACTTCTTGGAGTGCGTCTCGTTGGATTTCATTTAACTTCAGATTTTTCACATCCACTTTTCTCATCTCTCCAGCAATTTCATTGCTTGAAAGGTAATTAAAACTTATATTCAGCCTCTTGAAGAGAAACTTTAATGTTTCCATATCTGGGATGAAGAAGAACACGCCATTCAAGTGCATATCCGCCACGGTTATGGAAGTCTTGATAAGGATGATGAAATCAGCGATGGAGTCGAGCTCATTAATCAGGAAATCACCCAAGGAACCTGCCTTGCTCATGGTGAACTCTGGGATGTCTATCATGAGTTTGCTCCCCGTCAAGTCTGCAAGGGCCGATGCATAATGGCCAGCAAGTATATTCCCCATTTCCTTCACCGTTGATATGGCAAAATCGTCGAGATCATCCTTGCCCTTGACAGCATCTGCCTTGATCTCCGAATCCTTTCCAGCAAGATCTTCCACTAGTTTCAGGAGTGGTTGCATCTCGAAAATCTGGAGAAGCGTGGAATTGGAGGGATCCTTGATATTGCAAAATATGCCTGTAACCATCTTGTCGGATCCACCAAATTGGTCCGCCAAGTTATCAGGAGTTATGATCCCCACGTTCGTTAGCTCGACATCGATTTTTTTCTTGATGAGTCTCGAAAGCGCGGTGATTGCATTACCTGAACCGATGTTACCAATTTCTTGGAGCACGTCTCTCTGGTGATCTGTCAGGTGTATCCTACCGGAGGTATTAATGCTGTAATCCCTCTCAACAGGTTTCATCCGTCTTTGTACTGGACCAGTGTTTTTTCCTGCTCGTGGCACCCGGGGGATGATCACATCACCATCATCCCTCCTTATTACCTTTGATTCTTGTTTGGGACCTTGTCCACTACTTTGTTTGTTCAAGTTAATTCGGGGTTTCATTTCCTTCAATCCTTCGAGTGGCGGGAGTAGAGCGTCAAGATCGAGCAGAATATATGTTTCCTCCTCAAGCACGCCAATAGATTTAATGTATTGGTAATCGATCTGGGTTTCCACGATAGTATCTTCCGCCTTGAATATCGAAGCAGGTATCTTCTTGACCCCGAGCACTGAATCAACCAAGAGTGCAAGGTGCACCCCTTCCAGTTCTAGAAGAAGGATCCTGGATTCATTGTCCAGCTTATATCCCGTTTCTTTCTTGAAGATCTTTGAGCGTAAGGATAGGATGGTGTAGATATCTCCCCTGATATCGATCACGCCGACAATGTCGTTTTCAGACAGCGGGATCGGCACGATTTTATCCCTTGGAATGAATATTTCCTTCACGTCCTTTACTTCTAGCAAGTATTTCTCGTTATTCACCTTGATGATGATCGCGTTTAGACTTTGCACTCGTTGCGTTTCAAGCATTGCTTTTTATCACATCCTTGTTAGTTTCACGTCTTGATCATGATTCCTTTCCAGATCAGTTCCACGTATTGCTGGTCTTCCTGCACGGCTTCAGAAAAGAAACTAGGTTGCTTGTAAATGGATATTTGTCCGCCCTCGGTATACTTGTACACGTAATCTAGAACATCTTGTATTCCACTGAAATTAAAACCAGCAATGTTAAGCTTGTCTTTTGCATTCACGATGAGAAGGTCCTCGCCGTTAAATGGTTTTTCAAGATCGACCCACTCCACCCAAATCTCAGCTTGTAATGGAATACCATTCACGTCAACCGTCTCGTCCATGGGAATGTTCCTGTATGTCTTGCTAGCTGCAAAGATGATACGCGTTGGTTGGATACCAGCATTCTTATTGATAGTTGAGAGAATTTCTCGTGCCTTGTTGTATAAGCTTAATTCGAGAATATAATCGCAGAACACGAGAATTATATCACCTCCGGCTGTTTTCAAGATGAAATCCAGCTCAGGAAGATCCTGGCTTGCAATATTAGCATGAACTTCCTCTATTCCAGTCATGGACTTGCTATATTTCAGGAAATGATAAAACCGCCACTTGACGGCTCTCCTTGATTCCAATTCTGCACTAATGAATGCTTGGAACAGTAACGTGAATTGAGCTTTGTTATATCCCGATAGATCCATGTCTTCCACGTCATCATCCATTGGCATGAGCATGAATCCATCAATAATTGATTTCGTCTTCACTTTCCCCTTTTCTTCCAGGTCATTCACCATGGTGCTTATTTCTTTCTTGGAGAAGCTGGGTGTAATATGGGTCAAGTAATATGATAGGGTTTTCTTTGTCGTGTCCAGCAAGTTATTAAATGATTGGAAATCCATTTGTTTACTCACCCGTATATGAATGACTCGAGCTGATCGAAATCCATTACCTTTCCACTCTTATTCTTGATATAATACCTGATTTCTTTTTCCTGGTTCGGTAGGATCTTGTCGATCAAGAATAAAATACGCTGGTGCTTATCGCTTTTCATGGATTCTATCTTGTAGTCGACATTCGAAGATAGAATCTCGAAAGACGTGGAAATGGTATCTTCTATCTTGAAATCCTTGATTTCAACGTTCGAGTTATTTTTGACAAATAGATTGATCCCGAATTCGTCGATATTTCTCCCCGCGAAGATTTCCTTTCCAACAAGGATATTCCGGCGCTTGTGGATGACATTCAAGATTGGCATTGCTTCTGGAGATAATTCTTCTTCTATCATGTAGAGGATCTTCTCATCCTTACCCTTCATCTCGAACGGGTACAACACGACTATCTTGAGCGGGAAATTGTAGGTGTTGTTATAATCCGGGTTCATTGCCTTGAACTCGTGGCGAATTTCAAGAAATTCGTTAACATCCATCAGATCCTTTTTCGCATCTTTCGAGGCATTCACCGAAATCGTGACAAGGTGTGGCATGTCATGATTGGCATTAAATGGCTCGACTGCAACTGTGGTTGAATCCTTGGTGATCTTTCCAGAATTCTTCCTGATCTTGTACTTTTCTTCCTTCAAGCTTGGCAAGAAATCTGCAGGATACTCCTCATGAATGATCAACCCGTGCACCGGGATGGTGCCAATATTCTTGATCGTAACAAGGTTTTGGATGTCGGAAATTTCGAAAGACTTGATTTCTTTCTTCGAGAAAGCTTTCGTGAGTTGAATCGAGGCGATATTGAAGGTGTCCTGTTCGAATTGCATGTTTACCTGGGTCTTTCTCTCTTGCGTACTTGTTATGCTGTAGATTATCTTCCTATAAAACTTGGGCTCTTCCTTGCTAGAAACCTCCCATTCCCTGCTCGTGTAAGTTTCATTGGGTGAAACTATCACGGCATCGCCATCCTCGTACTTCTCGTTCAAGAAACTGGTTTTCTTTTCTTTGTCTAATACCATCATTGATTTTATTTTCATGTTGTAATTGCAATTATTCCTGAATAGGACAGAGCAATTCCACACGTTTGGCTTTGTTTCCCTTTCCTTCACTTTCATTGCATGCATCGCATGGGAATATCCAGAGAATTTTTCGAGCGAAAGGCCGGAAAGTAAACAGTTCTCATGCAAGTATGAGACTTGCATTGAACCCGTGCCTATTATCTTTCTTTCCCTCGGATAGACTTCGGCGTGAATCGTAATGGCTGCCGTTTCACCAGGTGCTAGTTTCTCGATGAAAAGGTACAGGACTTTTTCCTTGAGTTCGATGCTTGAAATGGTTTCAGAATCCCAGCGAATGTTGTAAAAATCCGCGGGGAAACTTTTCCCAACCTTTATCTCGGTGATATCTTCATCCGTGTTATTCTCGAACGAGATCTTGAAATCGACCAAGTTCCTCTTCTCAAGGAGCAAGAGGAGAATATTTTTTCCTTCCTTCAAATTTGCCTGTCTTTTCTTTCGGCCGATCGCATCTTGAACCTTGCCAAGTTTTTTCGTGCTGTCGGCTATAAGTGGTTCCCTTGATTTGCCATGAGTGCCTTGGTTCTCACTTCCATCTTGCTGGCTTTCGGAAGATTCATTTTCAACGGGAATTTCGGTCCCCGCACCATCCGCTGGGGGATCATCACTTAGCACCTGAAGGTCGATTTGCTGCACGTCAATATATTGAACCACCGTGAGAGGAGTGGATATTTCATTGGATTTAAGAAGGTTATAATTGATTTTTTTGTTTGTTTTGGGCTCAAAGTTACCCAATCTTACCTTTTCGGTGGTATCCAAGTTAATATTCTTGTTTTCACTGAAATGAAGATTCACGTCCCAGAGTCGATCCTTGGATGAGCTATTAATGACATTGACGATGCCATTTCCGGAAAATCCCTTTAATGCACCTTTCTTGTCGAACTCGTAATCCAAAGTCTCTATTTCTTCTAAAATCACGTCAGAAGCTTTAGTCAAAACCTTCTTTTCGGTTTTCGTTGCGCCCGTCTTGATCTCCTTGATGTCCTCAATATGTCTTATGGGTGGACCGATGAACATCGGAAATAGAGATGTTTCGAGTTGTTTTTGCGAGATGCGCTTGAAACCCATGATAATTCACTTCTTTATTGTACTGGTGCTGCTTCCTTCAATGACTGGAGGGACTTGATCTCCTTTGAAACGTTGGAGATGATGCTTAATACATCAATGATGAGACATATGGAACCATCCCCGGTGATCGTTACTCCCAAAACCTCTTGAAATCCTGAGAACTTGGATCTAAATGGTTTTATCACGATATCCATTTGCTGGAAGATCTCATCGACAATGAACACGACGGCGTTGCTCTCATCTTTTTTACAGAGGATGGCAATTTTTTCAGATAATGCTGCTTCAGCCTCCCTGGTCTTCAGGTTTTCAGCATTGGAGAGATCGATTTTTTCTTCAGGTTTAGCCATCTGGCTCGTGCTATCAGCAAGGTCCATATATTCTCTGAGACGTATGATCGGCACAAGTTTATCATCTAATCGATAGTATTCCTCCCCTTTCACGTACTCGATGAGATCTCGCCTGAAGAAGTAAATCTGGTTAATATTCTCAATCGGTATGGCATACAGGTCGCCGGCGATCTTGAGAAGCTGTGCCTTCAAGATGGCACGTGAGAAGGGCACGACGAGGGTGAATGTGGTCCCCTTGCCAGGTGTAGACTCGATCTCGATCTCGCCGCTTAGCTCCTTGATCTTGTCGGCAACGATCGCAAGTCCCATTCCTCTTCCCGATATCAGGTCTGCTGAAGAAAGGGTGGAAAAACCCGGTCGAAACATGATCTTGCTAAGTTCTTTATCGCTCAATGTTTCGGCTTGGTCTTCAGTTAATTCACCGAGCTGGACAGCCTTCCGACGAACCTTTTCATAATTAATACCTGAACCATCATCAGTTACCTTGATATGCACCGAGCCTTCCTTGCGAAGAGTGCTTAGCTTGAGCGTGCCACGGCGCGGCTTCCCGGTTCGTTCCCTTTCATCTGGCGATTCAATTCCATGATATATGGCATTCCTGATGATGTGGATTAATGGGCTGTTCAAGTCCTCGAGAATCTTCCGGTCAAGTTCCACGTCCGTACCTTCAAGTAGGAAACGGACATCCTTCCCTGTTTCCTTTGAAACATCGCGAACCAAGCGCTTGTACCGCCTGAAGGTGGACGATACACGAACGAGCTTCAGCTTGAATATGATCTCTTGTATTTCCAAGAAAAGCTTATCCATGCCATCGAACACACGGCCAATTTCCCAATCCGCCCTCTCTGACAAGGTTTGGCTTAGCTGGTTCTTGAAAACGATCAATTCCCCAAAATAATCCATTAATTTTTCTAATGTTTCAATATCAACCTTGATAGACGTGATTTGCGAGGAGTCCTGCTCAAATTGACTGATCAAGTCATCCACGCCATCAGGTTCTTCACTCGTGTCATCATCCATGGCTGCACCTGTCGGCAATCTTGTCGTGGTGGGAGCACTCACTTTTCCCCCTTCGGACATGAGTTGATGAGACTTGATGAGGTAAGGCTTGAACGAATCAGGATCCATTTGCTTGTACTTCTTGGATTCTATCTCGAGAATCTCTTCCAAGATCGCATCTATGTCTTCCTGTTTCTTTGTTGTAAAGAAGAACACGTTAAAATCAAAATCAAAATCTCCAGTTTCCAACTTCGATGGTTCTGGGTTGCTCCACGCTATTTGACCGATATCATTCAACGCCCTGAAGATGAAAAAAAGCCTTACTTTCTTAAAAATACAGCTTGATTGGATTTGAATGGCGATATTGTAAAAATTTAATTTCTTGTTTCCAAGGATGGAATCAATTTCGTCCTTTTCTATCTTCTTGATGAACGTGATTTCGAGGTGCTCTGCATCATCAGATCCTTGGAGCTGAGTCTCGTATTCATTCACGGTGGCTTCATCGATATCCTTTTTATTTCCTGTCTTGACATCTTGAACAACTTCATGCAAGATGTCATGGGTGCTGAACATGAGATCCACCAAGGATTCCACCTTTTCCTTCGTGAATGACTTGTCCTTTGATTGATCGAGCATGGTTTCGAAACTATGGCATAACTTCGAGGTATTTTCCAAGCCCACCATGGCCATCATTCCCTTCAAGGAATGGAATGAAAAATAGAGTTCCTGGAATGGGCTTGTATCTGCAGGCTTTTCCTCAAGCTTGAGAATCTCCAGCTCGATGCGCTGCAGCAGATCTTCAGCCTCGCTTATGAATAACTTCATATCTTCTTCTGTAGCCATTATAGATTCCCCTGGATGGTATGATTTGTTTTTCTCACTTGTTCTTTATCAGGATGCGTTCCAGGACTTCGATAACCTGGTCGGGTTTGAAAGGCTTTTGGATGAAATCCTTGGCACCTTTCTTGGCAGCTTCCAAGACAAGTGCCTCTTGGCCGAGTGCCGATACAACGACGATAAGAGCTCCAGTATCAATTTTTAGTAATTGTTCCGTGGTCTCAATGCCTCCTTGTTCTGGCATCACCAAGTCCATGGTTACGAGATCTGGTTCTAAATCCTGATACATCTCAACCGCTTGCTTGCCGTTCGTTGCTTCAGCAATAACTTCCGCATACTCCGTTTTATTAATGATTTTCTTGAGCATGTTCCTCGTGAAAGCTGCATCATCAACCACGAGCACGCGTCTCTTGTTATTTCCTGTCATATCATTCACTTAGTATACACTATTATTTTTCACGTTGATTAGAATGTCACTTGATCCTTTTCAATCGTTACCCTCTCAGCATCGCTGAGAATCCGGTGCAGATCGATAAAGATCCGTGGTTTATCCTCAAATTTCACGATGCCATTGATGTAATCAATATTGGAAAGATTCGTTTGGATAACCGGGCTCAAGCCCACTATATCATCGACAAGAATATTGGAGATATTAACAATTTTATCCACATAGAACCCGATGTCCATATTCTTTATGTTTACTATGATGATGAATTTCTTGTCGTCTTCCAAGGTCATGTCGAGTTGCTTGCTTTTATTGTAAAGGTTCATTTCACCGAGATTCAGTTTCTTCTTTAGGTTGATGATGTGGATGATATTACCCCTGTAGTTGTATATTCCCTCGATGAAGTCATAGCTCCGTGGAAGTCTCCTTATTTGTCCCGTTTGGATGATTTCCTTCACGTTCAACAGGTCAATGACGAATTCCTCACCACCAACTTGGAATGTGATGACGGAGATCTGGTCTTCTTCTAAGAGCATCTTATTTTCCATGAATTATTGCACCCCATTTTAAATTTCAAAATACTTATCGATAATTTCATTAAATGAATTGAATTCTGCGACGTCTCCCTTGAATGTCTTTATTTTTTCCCTGTTTTCGAGAATGAACTCGTCTGCAACCAAATACAGGTATCTTTCCGTTAATGGATTCGCTTTCTTCACGAGAAATGCAAACAAGATACCATGTTTGTTTATCACGTGAAGAGTCTGATTTCCAAAATTGATTTCCTTCAGGGAAGCATCCTCATCCATAACTTCCTGGGAGAAAGAAAAAAGTGCTGAAATAAAGCCGCTTATGTGAATTTCCTTATCCTCGGTGTTATCTCGCTGGGATCCCTTGTTAACCCGGGTGAAATATGGAATTCCAGCCGAATCCAAGATAAAAACACCATCAATGTTGGTGAACTTGGGTGTCTCGAGAGTTTTTTCACAATATTCCTTGATTGTTTCATTTGATGAACCATTCCGCACTTTCATGAAAAGCCGTTTAGCGATCATGTACAACTTCGAGAATTGAAGTTCATTGTCCTTGTCAGCAAGAAATAGGACCAGGATAACCCTGTCTCCATCGCGATAGTAATTTGCTATCACGGTGATGTTATCAGAAGGGATGATCGTATTTCCTTGAACCTTTTCTTGGAACTCCGATTGGCAAGATTGACAAACATTCTGTACGAGGGAATGTCCAACACCTCGCTCGTGAACCGTTTCTACAACGCACTTACCCTCTAGTTTCGATACGGAGAATATTCCAAATCCGAGTACTTTCAAGTGGTTTTGCGCGTTCAACGTCACGAGATCACCGGAAATTTCTTGGGAGTTCTGTTTGATTCCGACATGGACCATATCAATCATGCTTAGTTTTTTTTCGGGAAATTGATGGTATTTCGCGATTGTACAGGTGAGAAAAGTATGGAAAGAGGGCTATCGATATCTTACCGGCGTGATTTGACCCGTGAAACCGCCTTGATCGACTTGCCACTATGGATGTCCAACGTGTTTTTCAGTTCTTCGGCTAACGTGCTGAGCTTGCTTGCAGTTTCGGTGATTTCATCAAGAGAATTAACCTGAGCATCGGACGACTTCATGATCTGTTCGAGCGAGTGTTCATTCTCTTCCTCGTGATGCTCCACGCCACGTACCTCGTTATCAACATTGTCCAACGCCTTGACCACGTTTTCCACTGATTTTTCGACGTCATGTATTTCCTGATCAACTCGATCAAGTGCTTCCACGGTTGCCTTGATGAGACGTTCAACTTCCTGAATCCGCTTTGCAGATGTAGCGACGGAGGACTTTGATTCCTCTGCGAGCTTTCGAACCTCGTCCGCAACCACCGCGAAACCTCTCCCATATTCACCAGCTCGCCCTGCCTCGATACTTGCGTTTAGGGCAAGTAAATCGGTTTGTTCAGAGATATTCGTGATGATCTCCATCACTTCATCAATATCTCGCGTGTGGTCCAGCACCTCATGTGCCAATTTATCGACGTCATCCGCATGTCTTTCGACCACCTTGATTCTTTCCAAAATGTCATGCGCGTGTTCGTCGACATCATCGGCATGATCTTCGACCTGCTTGAGGGCAGTCACTTGATTTCGAGTGTTCTCGTCTAATTTGTGCGTCATGCCAGATATTTCCTTGGCGTGAAAATCTACTTCCTTGGAACTTGCTTCTAATTCAGCTGCAATATTTGCCACGTTGATGCTCACTTCCTCCGCGTGATCGATGATTTCTTCGTTTGATGACTGTTCATCACCAATTTTCCTTGAATTGTAAACGCCATAGACGATACCTGCAAGGAACACGAGAATCAAGAGCATGACAATCAACACGACGGATAAATCCTTGCTGAACTCTGTATTAACGACGCCATATATACCGATGGCGCCAGCCAAGATGCCCAGCATGGTCACCGCGGAGAAGTTTAGCATTAATCTGTTCTTCATGTTCATATACGTTCAACCTTGAGTTTTATTTGCCCACATTTGGGTGTTGTGTATCCCAATTTGGAATTCACCCATTTTTTGTAACAATCAAACATATGTTAGTTACCTCAAAATCTATATAAATCTTTCTTCGAAAATCATTTTTTCCCATCCAAGTTATAAATGTCGTTTGTTTTGGGCTGAGATCATGAAATTCCTCACTCTCCCCGGGGGGACCTTGTTGACATTAAGTTGTTTCAATTTTTACCAAGAATATAGGTGATGATCTTAAATAGATGCAAATGGTATGAATATGTGTTCACAAATCATACCCGTGGGCACAAAATCATCCAGTGGGATAATTATGGAATTCTTTGATTGCGTGAAAGATATCGAAAGCTTGCATAAACGCGTGTTGGAGAATGCCGTGGAAACTAATTCAAGACGCATTGATGCTTTCCGAGTGGAGCAGGAGAACGAGATAAACAAAATTCTTTCTGACGAACAGAAAGTGATCGAAAAAGCTACTTTATCACTTAAAAAAGATATTGGTATCGCCATGCGACGATTTAGGAAGATGTTCACGTCTATTTTGGAAGAATTCAATCGGAAATTCGAAAAGGAAAGGGGGCAAATGGAACAGAAGCTAATGCAGCACCTTGGATTTGATTTTTGATGGAATCGAAAGCAATCCATGTCATCGGGCATCATGAATTGATTATCTTATTTGCCTTGGCAGGTATCAATGGTACCGTTATCGAATCCACCGAGGAGATAATGCGAACGTTCCGGGAGCTGATAGCAGATGAAACAATAAACATCATAATCATTGCAACCAAACTCCCTGATACGATGATCAAGGAGCTCCTCCGGTTTCGCATCGTCCACATATCGCCCCTGGTAGTATATCTTCCATTACTTGACGCGTGGAAGGCGTATTTTAGAGACATCACCTACGAATATATAGCGGATTCATTGGAGGAAGTAATATCTTGACACCGGATAATCTTTTAAAGCACAGGCATGGGAGGACCAGTCATTGAAATCCATGAGAGCGCAATTTCGCATGCTTGGTGATCTTCTCCTGGAAAATGCCAAGGATCGCATCTTGGAAATGAAGAAATCCCTCCTATTGGAACAAGCGAAGATTCAGGCGAACTTGAAGAAGAAATACCGGGAACGTGTCAATCGCATGCGCGAAGATTTCGTGGAACGGTCCAACAACCTGATCAATACCAGGTCCTCGGAGCTTTTACTCGAATTCAAGGAGAAATTTATCAAATTGAAAAATGATCTTGTTAGAAAACTCAAGCAGAATGTGCAGGAACGCATGGAAGAGAAAATAAGGGAGAAGTTTGACGAGTACACCGCATTCATGGTAGAGGAAATTCAGATATTCATTCAAGAACATGGCTTATCTGGACCCATGCACTTGATTCTGAACAGCAATGACAGAAAAGCATTCAAGGGTAATTTGGAAAGTCAAATTCATCATATTAACGAAGAAATCACAATCGTTGAGACCGTGCACGAATCAAAAGGTGGTTTCATCCTTTTCCATAATGAGAGTGGAATAAATCTAGACATGCGCTTCTCCACGATATTGAATACCACGGATGAATATTTGGAGAATACATTCGCCAATAGCTTTGACAACATCAATTTCAATGAAGTAGAGATGAAACTTGCGCATTATGTAAAACATGAAAGCAAAGAGATTGAAAATTATTTAAAACATCAAGAAAATGAATGACCAGAAAATCGATGGGAAAATTTCCCGCATCAAGGGCACGCTACTCGAGATTAATGGTTTGGAAAAAGTAGTGAGGCTCCATGATCTTGTACAACTTGCACGGGATAATCTCCTCGCCGAAGTTATTCAAATTCACGAGAATAGAATCGTGTGCCAATGCTTCGAGTCAACGCTTGGGTTACGCTTGGGAGATACGGTAACACCTTTGCACAAGCCCCTCTCAATGACACTCGGCCCTGGATTATTAGGAGGTATTTTCGATGGTTTGCAACGACCCTTGGATACCATTTTCGATGAATTGAACGATCCCTTCTTAACAAGAGGTGTGCAGATCCCTGCTCTTGATTATACGAAGAAATGGGAATTCCTTCCTTGCAGGCAGGTGGGTGACGTCTTGGAGCAAGGAGATATCATTGGTACGGTACTTGAAAATCCTGCCATTAAGCACCACATCATGATTCCCCCCGGTACGGGTGGCCGCTTGGAATCAATTTCCATGAAAGGTAGCTATACCATTCAAGACGAATTATACACCCTGAACCAAGATGGTATTGTTAAACCCTTCACCATGGTGCAACGATGGCCTGTGAAAACACCGCGCCCGGTCCATCAACGATTGTCCATTAAGAGTCCATTTTTAACAGGGCTCCGGGTTATCGACATGATGTTCCCCGTGGCACTGGGGGGAACAGTTGCTGTTCCAGGCGGGTTTGGCACGGGCAAAACCATCATCCAGCAATCCATCGCGAAGTGGTGCAATGCTGACGTGGTGGTTTATGTTGGTTGCGGGGAGCGGGGAAATGAAATTGCAGATGTCTTGCACGATTTCAAAAATATCGAGGACCCCCGTACTGGGCGACCAATTACAGAGCGTCTCGTCACCATTGCAAATACATCAAACATGCCAATTTCCGCCAGGGAAGCCAGTATCTTTTCAGGTATCACAATCGCGGAATATTTCAGGGACATGGGGTACCATGTTGCCTTACTAGCTGATAGTACATCCCGCTGGGCTGAATCCTTGAGGGAAATATCTGGATTGTTGGAAGAGATGCCTGCAGAGGAAGGATATCCTGCATACCTACCCTCCAAGCTCTCAAGTTTTTACGAGAGAGCAGGTTTCATGAAACTTCAAGGCACCAACATGGATGGTAAAGCACGGAATGGATCCCTTACTATCATTGGATCGGTATCACCGCCTTCAGGTGAATTCAGCGAACCCGTTACGACAACCACAAACAGGTTTGTCCAAGCATTTTGGGCTCTCGATCCAAATCTTGCATATGCGAAGCACTACCCGGCCATCAATTGGTTTGATTCATACACGGGTTATGTCCAAGATCTCTGTCCTTGGTGGGAAAAAATGGATTTTAAGTGGGTCTCCATCGATCTTGATTGGATCCAATTAAGGGAAGCCATTAATGGTATTCTTTCACGTGAACATGAATATAAGAATCTCGCGAAACTAATTGGTGAAAATAACCTGCCCGAAAACCAGCAACTGGAGCTTTTTACTGCCAAGATGCTCAAGGATGGGTTCCTCATTCAGAATGCTTTCGATCCTGTGGATTGTTATACGACTCCACAAAAACTCCTGGCAATGGTGAAGATAATGCTCATATTTCACCAGGAGGCAAAACGGCTCATCGAAGATGGGTATTTTATGGAAGAAATAAAAAAATTGGAGTCGGTTGAACAAATCATGCGAATCTGCCATGAGATTCCCAATGATAACACCCAAGAAATCTCAAATATCAAGAATGACCTTCTTGGTGAGATAAACTCTATGCGCGCAATTTTCAAGAGGTGATGTATGATGAGCGTTTCCTACACGAACATCGAGAAAATCATCGGTCCGTTGATATACCTCAGGAATAATCACGACACATCCTATGGTGAGGTAGTTTCAGTGCACACTCCTGATGGCAAAATCCGGATGGGTGAAGTGATTGAAATCAGCAAGGAATCCATCATCATCGAGGTATTTGGTGAAACAGATGGTATTTCTGCAACAAATACAAGAGTTACTTTCAAGGGGGAGCCCTTCAAGGTGAAACTCTCTACAGACATGATCGGGAAGGTATTTAATTACATTGGTGAACCAATTGATATCTCCACGAGAAGAATGCTTCCAGGAAAGGTGATATCAAGCCAAAACAGGGAGATAGAGGGTTCACCAATCAATCCATGTGCAAGAGAAGCCCCCCGGGAAATAATCCAGACGGGTATTTCTGCCATTGATGGACTGTTTACATTGATAAAGGGACAGAAACTTCCGATATTCAGCGGGCAGGGCATGCCACATAACAGGCTTGCTGCCCAAATCGTGACGCAAGCCAGTAGCACCTCTGAAAAACCCTTCCTCATCATTTTTTGCGGGATTGGTATCCTCCAAGATGAGGCTGCTTTCTTCTTGGATGAATTCAAGCGCAGCGGAAAGATGCAACATATCATTTCTTTTTTGAATTTTGCAGATGATCCCATCATGGAGCGGCTCATCATCCCTCATGTATCGCTTACTGCCGCTGAATATTTCGCGTATGATCTTGGCATGGACGTTCTGGTTGTCTTGATTGATATCACTAATTATGCTGAAGCTCTTAGGGAGCTCTCCTCGGCAAAGGAGGAAATTCCAAGCAGGAAGGGTTATCCAGGTTACTTGTATTCCAACTTGGCAGCGTTATACGAGAGAACGGGTTGCTTGGCAGGAAAGCAGGGATCCATCACGCAGATTCCAATCTTGTCTATGCCTAATGATGATATTTCCCATCCAATACCTGATACAACAGGTTTTATCACCGAGGGACAAGTCGTGCTTAACCGAGACCTGTTCAAGCGGAACTTGTATCCCCCCGTGGAAGTCCTTGCGTCCATTTCCCGCCTGATGAAGGATGCCATTGGTGAACGCACCACGAGAAAAGATCATGCCGATATCAGCAGCCAGGCGATAGCTTCTTATTCAGAAGCACTTGAAATCCGGAGCCTAATTTCCATCGTTGGAGAAGAGGGATTGAAGGACAACCAGAATAGATTACTGGATTTTGCAAGAAGTTTCGAGCAAGCCTTTCTCAGGCAGGACATTCATGAAAACAGGACTCTGGCGGAAACTTTCAGCAGATTGTGGGAATCACTCTCCAAATTAAGCAGGCACCAACTCACACGCGTTCACAGGGAACATATCGATGAATATTACCAAGAAACATGGTGAAATCATGAGTTTTAGGAAGATAAAACCAACAAAGACCAATCTAATGAACCTGCAGGAGAGACTCCATTTCGCCAACCAAGGTCGTGAATTCTTGGATTACAAGCGTCAAGAATTGATATTGGAGATCAAGAAACGATGGACAAGTTACTTGGAAACCAGGGAAGAATTCTCGAGAATCTTCAAGAAATCTTTAAAAGCGCTTAATGGCGTTTACATGAAATTCAGCAAGTCGAGCATGGTTCTATTGAGCCAGGTGATGAAGGGACAACGTTCAGTATCCGTGAAGGTCCACCAAGTGAAGGATGTGGGAGTGAAAATTCCAAAGATACGGCACGAGCAAGTGATTCGGAATCAATTGCCTTCATATGCCCATTCATCCTCACCCGTGGAGCTTGATAGGCTGATCGATGAAATTTTACCTGAATTCATCTCGATCATGCTCCAACATGCGGAAAAAGAAGATATCATGCTAAAATTCGCCCATAACTTCAAAAATTTAAACCGACGAATGAACAGCCTTAAATTCATCATCATTCCAGAACTTGAGCAACAGATCAAGCGCATCAAGACATTATTAGAAGAATACGAACGTGAAAATTTCGTTCGATTCAAGAAAACCAAGGACATGATAGAACGAAAATATGACGCATGATCCCACGGAGATGTAGAAAATATGTGCCCTAATCATCAAATGACATTCTGTAATGTTACCATCGACAGGACGGAAAAAGACAGGTTCCTGAACGAGCTCTCCTCCTATAAGAGGGTTCATATCAAGAAATCGGAAAGGGTGCAGGTGAGCGAGAAATCCAAAGATGATGCCCTGCTCTTGACCTTGATCCAAGAACTAGAGAGGGAAACCAAGAGTTTACAAGTAGAACTGGATATCAGCGATAAGACTTTGGATAATATGCCAGTGAACGAAAAGGTGCATTTCGAAGCGACCGATTTCAAGGATCTCGTCCAAGGCGTGTCCGAGGAGATCCATTTTTACTTGAACCGGGTCTACGAGTTGAAGAAATTCATCGTGAAGGCTCGGATAGAGCTTGAAAACGTTCACATGCTGGAAATCTGTTACAAGTTACTCGATACCATCAATATCAACAAATATAACATCACTTTCTTGGATGAGTTGGAACTACGCTTATTTACCACGTTCTCCAAGAATGAAGAGAACTTGCACGAGTTATTTAATCAAGCGGTGTTTCCAAACATCTACCGCACCATGAGTGTTTCAAAGGAACGAATCGCATTTTTCACGCTATATCCA
>WJJB01000020.1 GCA_014729935.1 Candidatus Bathyarchaeota archaeon
ATACACGCTCGCGTGCTCGCAACCATTATAAGGATTAAGCGTATACCTGCACCAGAACCACGAGTCGATGTACTTGAGCTTATTCACGATTGTTCTGAAGCGCTTCTTGATGACATCAACCATCCCGTGGTGGGAAAGGATCGAATCTTTATAATCCATGATGGTGAATTGATAATACTACCATGACCTGCCAGGATGATCACGGTGCTTGACGATGATTCCCAACACAAGGAAAAACGCGCACGCCGGGAATCCGAGCAACAAGAGGAAAATCTGCAACCGTGCCCAACCGAGCAAGACGAAACTGATGAAATACGTGAGTTGACCAAGCACCTTGCCAGCATTCATGAAAAATTGTCTATATCCCACGTAATTTGCTCTCTTGTTCCAATCAACGTTCCGAATAATATATTCCTCGAACCCGATGATTAGGAATGACCAAGCAAATCCCAGGCAAGCTTGTCCCGTAGCTAATAAACCTGGTACTTGGAAGCTATCTCCGAGGATGTAACAGGATATCACGATTGCTGAAAGGAAAATTCCAAATGCAAATAACTTGAGTGGTTTCACCTTGCCAACCAAGATCACGCCTGTAAACATGCCAACAATTTGCAAGACGGGATTGAGGCTAATGATGATACCAGCAAATCCACTTTCCACCCCAAGAACTGCAAGAACGATGGCTAGTAGTGATAACGTGGTTATCAAGCTAATGTGAGACATGGCAAAGGCAGCTTATACCACCTTTCCATGTGCGAGATCTTCCAAGTCTTTTACTATGATTGAAAATGCTTTTCCAAATCTCTCATTCAACCAACCAGTTGGATTGAAGGATAGCGAGGATGGTTCTGGCAATTTTTTCGTGATTGAACTTGACGCGCGCACCATCACGTCCCATATTATAACGGGGGAGGGTGAAATTCGGAAATATGGATGCAAGGTTTCACCACTGAGATCCGTAAACGAGCAAGATGATGAGCGGGCTCAAGGGAAATCTTCCACGCTTGGTGGGATCCGTGAGAGATCGGCGGAAAATAGTGAGGCTAGTAAGGAAAGTATTCAAAGAGGACAATCATCTAAAAACTAGTTCGTGGAGATATTCACTTCAATAATTCGATTTCAATGTTAATTTGTTCAGGCAACCTGATCCGCATGATTGCTCGCATGGTCCTATCATCGGCATAAATGTCAATCAGTCGCTTGTGAATGCGCATCTGGTAGTGTTCAAAAGTTGCAGTACCCTGACCTCCCGGGGATTTACGAACGGTAATGGGAAGTTTCTTGGTCGGTAACGGGACTGGGCCACTAATCTTCACTCCAGTATCCCGGGAGATATCCTTTATCTTGTTGCATACTGCTTCGAGCTCTCCCACGTCAAGCGCCGAGAGCCTGATCCTTGCTTTTTGGGTTGCCATTACATCACGCTTTGTAAGTATGTCTTTCGAGAATTCACGGGTTAATTTAAGAGTTCTTTGTATTTTTCCCGCCCGAAGCTCACGTTGGTGGTTTCCTTGGTTGATTCACCGTGCATTCAACATGCCTTTCCTTGAGAATTCGGCATGTGGTAATTAAGATCTCAATCATCTTGTAGATTATCTCAAAATGTTCTTGAGTGCGGAGATGAATCTTATATTGACGTTTATGGACTACCTTAGCGAGGGTGCGTCGTGGCCGAGGATCCAATATTCTAAAGGTGGGAGAGATGAAAGGTATAAAATTGCACGAGATGCGAGGCATTCCTTTTGACATGCCATCATTTATCAGGAGATTCATCGATTTGATGATTTCAAGGAAATTTGAAATTGACACCTCAACCTTGAAAAAATCCTCCATGAATGCAGATAATGCATTTTGGTCTGTGGAGCTGGTTGATGCCACGGGGAAAAAGGGAATTCACTCGGTCACCTTCAGGGTGGTTACAATGCAACCACTGGCGACGGAGATACAATATGAAATCCACATGATTTTCAATTTCATCCTCCATGACTCTCGGGACAAGATAACGATAAAACTCCAACATGAAATCCACATGCCAGGAAATCCGGCAGCCGCATTTCTCAACTTGTTTCGTCGACTGGTAAGCCGTGTGATGATCAGGCAGATGAAGGAGGAACTTAGCAACATCATCGAGAATGCCAAGCATGGAAAAACATTTTCCAAGGATATTAGCTGGGGATATGAAGCAAAGAGAAAGGGAGTCCAATTCAAGCCAAGTGGTAATCATTGTCCATATTGCGGCTACGAGTTACCTGCAGGAGTCAAAGGTGGAGTGTGCCCCAATTGCAAGGTGTACATCGGGTAACGCGATATTAGGAAAAGGATCAAGGGGAATACTATTCATTAGCAGGTATTTTAATTCTTGAGCCTCTTACAAGTACCCATGCGGATCCTGCCGTTTAACCAATCAGAGCTTGAATCGATAAAGAAGCCCTTGATTGCGAACGGGTGGCGGGAAAATGATCATGTAGTGCTTGAAGGTAACGCCTGCAAGTTTTTCATTTACAAGCATGGCAGGATAGCGAACTTGACACTTGAATATCCAATTCCCATTCCCTTCACGACTCGTTCTTATTTCAACCTGGGCCGGGTGAAATATAGCATCTTTGCATCCCTGGGAATGATACGTGAGGAATATCTCGTGAAGCTTTTCTTGTACTGGTCGAAGAAATTACCTGAAATTATCCCCGTGATTTCTCAAGTCTTGAATGAGAAGAAAGTGTTAGATCTTAAAACAAGCAAGGACCAACAAAATGAGATAAGCGGGCAATTCATTGCAAGGTTACCCGAACCAAGTGCAAGCAAGGACGAGAAATTCTACCTGCAGCGCTTGCGATTGAACTTGTCCAGGGAGAAGAGTAACCTTGATTACGGGACATGCAAGCATTTAGGTGCCGTGTTCAAGGAAATGAATCTTGTTCCCACGCAGAATTTTTCTGATAACATTGAACTTGCTGATGGTTTAGCACCGGCACTGATGGACCGGTTGCTGGTATTCAAGAATCCAGATTACAGTGAGAAGATATTCTTGGAGCCGGGTTTTTTCACGTACTACAGGGATATCGAGATCGAGAACGTGAGATTCCGCGCATATTTCGACACTTTTGCCATCGAACCCCTCATCAAGTACTGGAACGTGGATATCGAGAATTTCTTTAGCGAAATGCTGAAAGCAGTCCGACTATCATTCACGAGTTTCTTGGACCTGACGGGCGTCTCGGAATTTACCAAGGTTTATTTCTTCCAGAAGAACCTTGACTTGGCAGTGAAACAATACTTGGCAAGCTACCCGAAGGATGCCCAGGACCCAGACTTCAAGGAAATCGTTTTTCCAATTCCGAACCCGTGGTTCGAGAATGTGATGGCTGGAAATTCACTCCGCTATCCTTCTTGGAATTTATTCATCAAGGCTCCCGAAACATTTGATGAGTTACAAGCAAGGAAGGTGTATCTGGATGGTCAAAAGCAAACCAAGCAAGGGGATTTTAGCGAAACCATTGCAGCATATTCCAAGATCCTTGCCATTTTCAACAAGTCTGGCCAGAAGTACGGGTTCTTTCTCACTCTCCTGGAACTTGCTCGCATTGCTGTAAAAGTTGGAAAATACGATGAAGTGAAGAAAAAATATAATTTACTCATTGAATTCGCCAAGAAAAACGAATCCATCATCTCACCCGATGAATTCACCATGATTCAAGAAGAATTTGCGGAGGCACACTTGAAATTTGACAATAAGGATAATGCCATCAGGCAAATCACGTTACTCTACAATTACCTGGAGCGTGCACGGCCGGAATCGGATACCAAGCGGATTGACATGCTATTGAAGTTAAATGAGGTATTTATCGAGCGGGACGATTTCATGTCGATCGATTCCGAGATCCAAGATTACTTCAAGAAAATAAAGAATTTCGCGGAGAAACACAAGAACAAGATGATCTTAGCCAGGTACCATCTTATTCTTGCTAGGTATTACGTCAAGCGAGGTAAAATTTCAAGTGCTCTCTCCAGCCTCAAGCGCGGGCTATCCGATGCCCAATCGTTGAATCTTGTAAAGGAAGAAGTTGCCATCCTTATAGAAATTTCAAAGATACACCTGTATGGAAAGAAAAAGGATCTTTCACAAGCTGAACGGTACTTGGAAGCTGCAAACGAAAGAGTCGGAAAAACTGATGATTTGGTTAAAGAGTTGAGGGTGTATGAAATGCTGCATGACTTGTACCGACAGCAGGATAATTATGAACTTGCCTCCTTCTATGACAAGCAATCCTCCAAGCTCAGGGTGGCTTTGCGCGCACGTGGTATACTCTAAACGCATTTTGTTTGACCCACTTGACCGGTCTGGCATCTAATTTTCCAAGGAGCATGCTACTTCACCCGATTTACGGGATGAAGCCACATCCTTTAGATTATTTGGGGCGTTGATAATTCCCGCATGATAACCCGTCGAGACGGTGAAAATTAGTCCTGTTAGCTAATAGGGGCTGGTAATTGACGATTAATAACAATGATTTTATTCCCTGCCACGTGATTCATGATTGTCCGAGAAGTGAAAACCATGACCAAGGCATTATTGATAGGCAACGGGGCAAGGGAACATGCCATCGCGGAGGCATTGGTACGGGATGGTGCAAGTTTGAAGGCATTCATGAACAAGTACAATCCAGGGATTGTGTCATTATGCAAGGGGGATTACCGGATAGGGAAACTCGATGATTTCAAGCATGTTTCCTCCTTTGGAAAGGATTGTGATTTTGCAGTCGTTGGTCCGGAGGCCCCGCTCGTGGTGGGAATTGCCAATGCCTTGGAGAGTAGTGGAATACCCGTCGTTGGCCCCAAGATAGAGACCGCCCAGTTAGAAGGCTCCAAGGTATTTGCTCGAAGTCTCTTGGACAAATACAAGGTGCCTGGCAATATCGAATTCAAAACATTTGAGGACATGGACGGGATAGATGAATTCATGGATGTGCTTGGATTGGATCGGGTCGTCGTGAAGCCTGACGGGCTCACGGGAGGAAAGGGAGTGAAGGTTTTTGGTGAACATCTCCATTCCAAGAAGGATGTGATTGATTATTGCCAAGATATCTTTGCTGGAAATGGCAGGCTTATCATCGAGGAGAAGCTTGATGGAGAAGAATTTACCTTGCAAACATTCGTCGACGGGAAAGATATTCTCGGTTCTCCCATAGTGCAGGACCACAAGAGAGCCTATGAAGGAGACGAAGGACCCAACACGGGTGGGATGGGCTCCTACTCGATGGATGATCACCTCATGCCGTTCATTAGCAAGGATGACTTGAAAGATGCCCTAAACACGATGCATGAGGTGGTTATCTCAGTGGAAAAGGAAACCGGCACACCATACAAGGGATTCTTGTATGGCCAATTCATGAAGACCAGAGACGGCATCAAGCTGGTGGAATTTAACGTCCGCTTCGGTGATCCTGAAGCCATGAACGTGCTTCCCATCTTGGAAACGAGTTTTGTAGAAATTTGCCAAGGTATCGTGGAGGGAAATCTAAGGGATGTGAGAGCCTCCTTCAGGAAAGTCGCAACGGTCGTGAAGTATCTTGCACCACGGGGATATCCAGTTAACCCTGTTGCTGGAGAACCAATAGAGGTGGACGTGGGAGGACTCTCAAGCTTGGGAGCGAGATTTTACTATGCCTCGGTCGACCGGGATGAACAAGGTGATATCATAACCTCCACTTCCCGCACCATGGGGATTCTTGGTACCGGGGAAACGCTCGCCGATGCAGAAAGGATAGCAGAAAAAGGAACTTCCATGGTGAAAGGGAAATTATTTCACCGGAAGGATATTGGAACAGCCACGTTGTTGCAGAAACGTGTGGATCACGTGCAATCCTTGTAAGATTTCACCTACTGGTGATAATTTTCGCTATCGATTGGAGAGATTCCTCCAAGTTCTCCCCCGTCTTGGATGAGAATTCAAGATAATGGGTATCCTCTCCCATGATGGTGATCAATGCATCGATCTCTTCCCGTGTAACCTCCCTATCTTCATCCAAATGTGAGCCCAGCAGGAATTTATTGGATGGCATTGATTTTTGATTTAACTTCTCCTCGATTCGCTTGTACAGCAACTCGGCCAATTCAATCGATACCTTGTTAGACAGGTCAAACATGATGGCAAGTCCCACGTTCTTTTTCCGTAGGATCTTTCTCAAGCTATCCAGTGGAAATGTCCCTGCAATCTCGTAAAAATGCATCGTGCATCCACATTCATCGTCAAGATTCACGCTTGTTGTCTGGATATCAATCCCCCAACCAACCTCGTCGTGTGGTTCAAAATCCTTCGCCTTTTGACTGATGAATGACGAAATACCTGCCTGCCGGGAACCAGTGATGATGATATGTGCAATGAAATCTTCTTGACTCATGGTGTCTCAACTATGGTTAGATTCTTGTGGTATTTCTGGAAACTATCTATGCAAGAACCTCAAGAGTCGGCAGTTTAATAAGGAATGGGAGATTGCATGGCTTTCTTGGATGGATTCAGGCACGATTTCATTCGTCTCCACGATTGCTTGTTTCATGTTGTTTTTCAAGCATCTCAGTGGAGATCGCTGCCGCCGCATTGAATCGTTCCATGACCGATTTATAGTCATCGTTCTTCGCATAGAATTCCCGTAAATCAAGGAAGGTCCTTTCAAACGCTTGGTAATTACCATTTTTAATAATTTCGATCATTTCCTTGGAGCTTTGCTGGTAAGGTCTAAGAAGATCCTTGAAAGCAGGATTTTCCATTTCTATCGTCCCATAAATGAACGGTTCTTGGAGGGTTACTTCCTGGGATATTAAATGTTGGAGATGGAAGGTCGTTCCCCCGAATTTCTTGAGAAGGTTGATATCGATCTGGTGTTCACGTAATATTTTCGCGAACAGCAAGTTCATGAAATGTGGCAAGGCAAGGGTGAAGGCAATGTACTTGTCGTGCTCGCTGGGAGTCGATTCGATGATGATTGGTCCTTCGGGTTCAATCAGGGCCCTGAACCGCTTCAGAATGGTTTTGTCATTTTGAAGGTCAATGAGGATGAAATTCTTGTTTTTCATGCTTGATGCACCAGGACCAAACATGGGATGGGTGCTCAATACATTGATACCATGTTTTTTCTTGGCATTTCTCAAGATTTCAGGGATCCTGCCCTTGACAGATGCGATATCAACGACAATGGCTCCATTCTTCATGAGCGGAGCAACTTCGTGGATTACAGCTTCATGTGCAGGGATCGGGATTGAAAGCAAGACCCAATCAGAATGGGGAATGCAATCATGATACCGTGAAGTTAAATCCAATTTTTCGCTTTCCTTGAAACAAGGATGTCCCTTCATTAATTGATTGAGCCGGTCCTCGGTTCTTGAATAACCAAAAACCCTCCAATCTCTTTCCAAGAAGAACTTGGCGAACCATGTTCCCATTTTACCGGTGATTCCAACAATGGTAATGATTTTCTCATCATCCTTCATCTCATTGCTATCCTCCTGGTTTCAATATGATTCAATTACTTCAACCTTTTTTTCAATCCCATCACTGGTGTTTCATTCTCTTCGCTCAGGCAACTGAATTTTGTTGGTTTCAGGTTGCAATACATGCAAGAATAGAAGCTAGGTTGATGGTCTCCCGCTATTCCGTGTCTTGGCGAGCGTTAAACTAACTCCTATACTGTGTTTCAAGACAAAATTGAAAAATCTATTTATCTTGTACTGGTTAATATATTGCTGGTTGAATCATGATGGAGGTTAAAAAATGGTTACCATAGGAGATTTCGAGTTTCCCGAGGATAGAATGTATTCTGACAATCATTTATGGATATTTCAGGAGGGCTCTTCGGTCACGGTTGGTGTTGATCCCATGGGATTTGCAATTGCAGGTGATATCTCGATGATCAGGGTGAAAAAGGTTGGAAAATCCATGAAAAAGGGGAGGGCATTCGGGACCATGGAATCTGGCAAGGGCGTGATATCTCTAAAATCACCATTCAATGGAACAATAACCGAAGTGAATCCCGTGGTTCAAGACAAGCAATTTGACAGCATCAAGGAAAATCCCTATGAAACTTGGTTGATCAAGGCGGAATTATCCGATACGAGCGAGCTGGATGGTTTGATGAAAACAGTCGCCGAGATCAGTAAATGGGCTAAGGAAGAATTATCCCAGTTGTGACTACATCTCCAATTCTATTTTTCCACGTCCCAATCCGGGAGTCAATCCAATCC
>WJJB01000196.1 GCA_014729935.1 Candidatus Bathyarchaeota archaeon
CCCCAATACCTGAGGAATCTCTCGGGGGGGAAATCGTTCGTACTTCCAGACAAGGAGCTTGCCATGCTTGACTGGTGGCGGGAAAATGGAATATACGAGAAAATCAAGGAGAAGGAAAGGAATCGACCCGAGTTCAGGTTCATCGACGGACCACCCTATACAACGGGCAGCATACACCTGGGCACCGCATGGAACAAGATATTGAAAGATGTCATCATTCGTTTCAAGCGCATGACCGGATTCAGGGTCACGGACACCCCGGGATATGACACGCACGGGTTGCCAATCGAGGTGCAGATGGAGAAGAAGCTCAAGACAAGCAACAAGAAGGATATAATCAACAAGATAGGCATGGATAATTTCATCGATTCTTGCAAGGAATTCGCCTTGGAGAATCTTGATGTAATGAACGAGCAATTCAGGAGACTTGGATGTGAATTCTGGAACTGGGAGCGACCTTACGTGACCCTCAAGGAGTCCTACATCCAAGGATGCTGGTGGATGATAAAGAGAGCCGCAGAGAAGGATTTGTTGTACCTGGGAAACCGCCCCCTAAACACGTGCCCCCGTTGCGAGACCGCGTTGGCAAAGCACGAGTACGAATACAAGAATAGAAAGGATACCAGCGTTTACGTGAAGTTTAAGATAATTGGAAGGGAAAACGAGTATTTCCTCATATGGACCACCACGCCGTGGACGTTAGTGGCAAACATGGCCATCATGGCGAATCCAGAAATAGAATACGCCCGCATCAAGGCAGGGGACGACATCCTGGTGATGGCAAAGAACTTGGCATCGTTGGTCGTCCAGGGGCAACTGGGGGAATTCCCCGAGATTCTCGAGACATTCACCGGGGACAAGTTGGCGGGCTTGAGATACATCCATCCGTTGTTGGACGAGGTTCCCGTTCACGAGAAATATTTCAAGGAGCACGAGGAAGTGCATTCGATCCTTTTAACGACGGAGTTCGTATCCGCAAGCGATGGAACTGGCTTGGTTCATTGTGCACCTGGTTTCGGACCAGAAGATTATCACGTGGCACACGTGGAACATGGCATTCCCGCCTTCTCGCCAGTCGGTGAAGATGGAGCTTACGAGCCAGAAGCAGGTGAATATGCTGGCATGAACGTCTTTGATGCCAACCCTCGCATCATCAATTTACTGGAAGAAAAAGGCACTCTTGCCGCAAAAAGCGAGCTGGAGCATGAATATGCTCATTGCTGGCGGTGCAAGAGCCCCCTAGTTTACCGGGTACTCGATCAATGGTATCTCAAGACCAACACGCTTTCAAGCAGGATGATCGAGGAGAATAAAAAGATAAACTGGGTACCCAACTTCGCGGGGGATAAGAATTTCTCTAACTGGTTGGAAAATCTCCAAGATTGGTGCATCTCCCGCCAGAGATTCTGGGGAATCCCTATGCCCATATGGACCTGCGATGGTGAGGAATGCGATCATTTCATCGTTATCGGGTCCAGGAATGAGCTTGAATCCCTCACGGGCGAGCAACCGCCAGATCTCCACCGGCCGTGGGTTGATGCCCTCACTTTCAGCTGCGAGAAATGCAAAAAGGGAACCATGCACCGGGTGGAAGATGTTGTTGACGTGTGGTTGGATTCTGGTTGCGTGATGTGGGCTTCGAACGAGGCAGTATATGGCGATGATTACTGCAACGGCCCCAAGGAATACTCCAAGTGGAAACCTGCTGACCTCATTCTAGAGGGAAAAGACCAGATCCGGGGATGGTTCAATTCACTGATGAGTTGCGGTATCCTGGCATCCGACAGGCCCACCTACAAGAACGTGGTTATGCACGGGTTCGTGACCTATGAAGGTGAACCCATGCACAAGTCAAGGGGAAACGTGGTTCCCCCGGAGGAAGCCATCAATAGGCGAGGTGCAGAAACCTATCGATTGTATTGCCTTCAGAACATGAGCATGGGCGAGGATCTCAATTTTTACTGGCGCGAGTTTGACGAGTCCTATCGGACCATCAATACCATCTGGAATGTATTCCTGTATGCCAAGCAAGCCTTCGACCTGCACGGCTTTAGATCCACGGGAAAAATGGAAAATCTTGGAGCAATCGAGGATAGGTGGATGCTTTCCAAGCTGCATTCCTTCATGAAACTTGAAACATCGTTCTTGGAAACCTACGATCTCTCCAAGTACGTTAAGAACTTGAGAGATTTTGCCGTGAATGATGTTTCAAAATGGTATTTAAAATTGATCAAGGGACGCCTTGCAGAAGATGCGAATGAAACCGAGAGATGTGAAGCAATGGAAACGCTATACACGACCCTTCGATGCCTTAATATGATCATGGCGCCTATCTTGCCTACGGTAGCAGAGTTGCTCCATCGCGATTTCATGGCGGGTTATCTCGAGAATCCTGCAGAATCCATACATCTTGATGATTGGCCTGTAATCAATGAATCTTGGATTGACGACAAATTGGAAACGCTCATGGATGATGTGGTGAAAATAGTGGAAACTACCCGTATGCTCCGGGAAGCTGCGAATTTAAAGCTCAAGTGGCCATGCAAGCAATTGGTGGTCACTGGCAAGGATGCAAGTAAATTAAAGCCAGCAATACCAATTTTCGAAAACGAGGCTAACGTGAAGAAAGTAATTCTTGGTGCCAAGGAACCATCTGGAAAAGATTTCCTGAAGGGAGATCTTGAATCCTTGACGGTATTCTTGGATACGACCATTGATGACGAAATCATGGCTGAACGATTCTTCAGGGATATCTTCAGGCAATTGCAATACCTCAGAAAGCGGGCAAACCTTAACGTGGGCGAGGGAATCAACCTGGAAATCCAGGTAAAGTCACCCATTATCAAGAAATACATGGAAGAGTTTTCCGAAGACATCAAGATGAATGCTTACGTGGATTCGATAACGTTCGTTGATGAGCCGGTGATGGAAGGGGCACTAGTCGATGAGGGATTGTTTTTCTGTCCAATGGAAACATGTCTCGTACCGGTGAAATCCAAGAAAATCAAGCGAGCACGCGAGAAGGATGGCAAGATAGCGTGTTATTATTGCAAGGAGACCAAGGAAATCGATGAATTGCTCCACCTGAACGTGCGATTCTCCCGGTCATAGTCCTGATTTCCCAATTTCTCCCATTCCATTTTTTTCACTGGGTAGCTCCAAAAAAGGCATTCATCTCACCCGGATGGTATAACATGGTGGATGCTCCAACTTGCAAGAATAGCACTTGGTGAATCGAGCATTCCCTCCTGCCAGGAGCTAATTAATGCATGTTGCGATATTGAAAGCAATCATCTAGTCTAGCAATCCCGCCATTTCGATTTCATCCTTGTGTTCCATGCATTTCTCGATGAACGATTGCCATTCTCCATATAATTCGATAATATGCTCCCCCTCGGGCGTGAGATTCATCTCTCCGCCTCCCCCTTTCCCACCCTTGTGTGCTTCGACTGCAGGAATACCTAGGCGCGCCTTGAGCTTCCTCGTGCGATCCCAGGCGTACTTGTAACTATATCCTACTTTTTTCGCAGCATCCGTGAGGGATCCCGTTTCCTTGATGGCTTTTAGCAATCCATACACGCCTTTCCCGCAAATGAATCGTGATGTTTCCTTTCGCTTTCGCCCCGTATCTTGATCTAGGTCCTCTTCCTTCTTTTCTTCTAATTCTATCCAGATCCTGAATCTCGTTCGGAGGTTTTTCATGGTTATTCATTTTTCCTGTAATCTTCCTGTGCATTCACTTTATCCCAGAGGTTCAAAAAGGTTGACAAGAAAATTTTAAATGCGAACTTCGATAGGATGATATTAGCAGCTCTATATCGCCAAATCGCATTAACATTTGCTTGTAAATTCGGATGGGATGCATTGTGGCAAGAGAAAACTTGGGTAACTTTTAATGGAAGAATTCGACGAATTGGAAGATGCGGACGAGCTGGACGAGGATCCAGGGAGCGAGATGCTTGTATCAATTCCTTGTGATTTTTGCACTAATGATGCCACCCACGTGTGTTTTAATTGCGGTAAAAATGGATGTGAGGAACACGTGCTTGGAATTTTCATCTGGAAGGAAAATAAAAGTCATCGGGAAAAAAAGAAAGTAAAATGCTGCATAGATTGCCTGTCCATTGTTGATTTAATCGACGAGGAAGAAGAGGACGATTGGGACGTTGATCTTGAAGATGATGAAGAGGACGAGGACGACGAGGATTTCGATGATGAGTATGACGAAGATGATGAGTATTATTTTGATGATGAAGAGGACGAGGACGACGAGTTCGACGATGAAGATGACGATGATTGGAACTTGATGGTTGACGATGAAGATGATGATGATTACGATGATGATTACTGATTATCTTCCCCATCGAATTCTTATAAATCCCGGCGCAAAGAATGTATAGACGCTCGCAATGTTGCGAAAGGATATAAAACAAGGACGGACTGGCACGTGCTGGTTTGCTGTCTTTACTTGCTTGGATTTTGTGATATTTAGCGCCATGTTTCTCACGATACCCGCAATTTCGTACCTTTTTTTACTCCCCGTTGAAGATGGAAGGGAATATATTCTCATGATGATGATCGCCATCAATATCGCGTCAGCGCCAATGATAACCATCAATTTCATGATTGAAAAAATGTCTAGCAGGTCCATGCATTACATTCCTGCAGTTTCTGTGGCAGTCATGATTGCCTGCATGATTTGTCCCGCATTAGCACCTGCGGGGGATGCCAGTGCCAGTATAGAGCCCTTGTTCCTTATTTTTTGCACCCTGCTGGTCATCGGATTAACCTGCCTCGGAGGATTCGCGTTCACCCAGAAGAAAATCATCCGCACGCTATTAGCTAATGGAGACGATTCAGGGCCTACCACGTTATCCACCATGGTGGCGATCATGGCGTTGAACGGGTGTTTGGTACTCACCTGGCAATTTCCCATACTTGTTTTCCCCATCACTGGAATCGTGGCTGGTGCATCTATTGGCCTTGGGGTATTCATTAACCGATTCATCGAAAGAAAAATGCATACTGACCCCACCCCGGTAATCGAATACATGCGAAACGGGAGCAACTACCTGATATCTGACGAGTTTTATTATATCTTGATGCTATTCATGCATGCATTGTTGATCGCATTTCTGGTGAATTGGTTTGCTTCGCCCACCATGAATGCCCGCTTCACGAGTCTTTTGCTCGCCGGAGATTCACCTGGGACCGATCCGACCTTGTTCGTTCCCTTCTTGTCCGTGTCGTTCATCTCAGGCTCCATAGTGATCACGTTTGTTGCCCTCATGAAAAAATTGGTCAAGCGAGAAAAAATACGGAATCTTTCCATTCTTGCAGCCATGATATTGCTTATATCTGCATTCGTGATGGAAATTTCACCGATCCCTGCAGGTTGGAAAGACACGAGTATAGCTCTTTACACGGTAGTGCAACGGGTCATGCAAGCCGCTGGATTGCTGCACGTCTTCCTAACACTTTTATACTTGGATGGATCCAAGCAGTTGAAATCACATCAAGTAATCATCACCTTGAATATTTCGGCAATTGCTCTTCAAGTATCTTCCATTTATTCTGACCTCTATTCATTTTCCATTTCATTAGCCATCATCACTCCCATCCTGACATTCATGGTGATTCGCTCCTTTTTATTTGTGCTAAAACCCAGCTGGTCAATTAATAAAACAAGGAGGTCAAGTAGGTAGTGGAGATGGATGGAGCTATAGAATTTTCAAGCAACGTTCCCCGGTTCATTCCAAGGACGGGAATCCGTCGAGCCATGAAGATCGGACACGGCATCATCCTTGGAGGAATCATTGCCGTAATGGCTACCGGATTCACCTTCCTTCCCACGGGAATATCGTGGGCAATATTCTTCGTCTCCTTGACGGTTCTAGTATTCCATTTTCTCATCATCTTCGGTAAAAGCATGGTCTCGTTGAATGAAAGGTATGAAACCATGGACTATTCTGGATTGGTGAAAAATAGCTTCACCTTCACCAGCAAGAGTGATGGATTGGAACTTCCGGGGTACAGTTATCACCGCGAAGGCCTTGACAGGTCGGCCGGGCAATTTCCGGCAATTATCTCGTTCCATGGTTGGGGGGCCTCACACGTGGAGATGGATCGATACATCCTACCAATGGTGAGGGAGAATGATATCGTGTACTACACGCTTGACCAGAGGGGATCTGCACCGCCATTCACGGGAGGAGATAAGAATGATCACCTGAACGGTATCGAAGATGCCAATCAATTCCTGGATCTGGTGATCAAGCAACCAGATGTTGATGTGGAGAGAGTCTTGGTGGTGGGAATGTCAATGGGAAGCTTCCTGACCTTAAAAGTTGCGTATCCCGACCCGCGGGTGAAGGCAGTGGTGGTAATGGCACCTCCCGTTGATATCAATCTCACCTTGCAAGAAATGCCCCTTGGGACCAAGCTTGGCTTCAAGTTATTCGGATTCAAGTTGAAGATAACTGGAATGTCCCCCTCTGAATTATCCCCCCTTGCATGCTTGGAACGGGATGGTATCCCAGATGGAAATGGGAAGCGGGTTCCCAATAAAGAGCGGGTCTTGATGTTCCACGCAAGAGATGATCGCATCGTTTCTTTCAAGAATAGCGAGATTGCCAAGGATATTCTTGCCCTGCCAAGTGAAAACGTGGTATTCTTCGATCGGGGTGATCATTGGTTGGTAGGCAACGAGACATACATCACGTTAATCATGAGCAAGTTCTTGACCAAGCATCTCGCGTAATGAATGTTGGCAGGTGCGGGAGGGCGTCTCCCGGGTCTTCTCCTTCGTGTCGTGGGTTTCTTGAAGGAGTCTCATTCCTTCCTGCGGGATTTGATTGGTCATGGGGCATATTGCTGGATCCAAGCTCGATCACCACGGAGATTTTCCCTCAATTGTTGAAAAAAGGTATCCATCTCCATTCTCTCGCTGAATTCATGTCATCAACAACCAGCATCGGGTATTAAGGTCACGCGAGAACCGGTTGGAATTTCCATGAACGGATTTTCACGGATGGGAAGCCATGTCCCGTTATTCGAACGCGCTTGGACTCCGAGATCATCGTGGAATGCATTACATGCAGCATTCCAAGCAAGATGCATGATGGATTGGATAATCGTGTTACCTCGTTTTGCCTTCACTGTTTTCTTGAAATATTTTTCGTCCAATGCGGCAATTGCATCAAGCACATCTCCGCTATCAGGTATGGAAATTTTCGCATCTGCCCCCATGACGCGCTGGAGTCCAGGTTCCATTACCGACATGTGGATTTCTTTCACGGGATGAAAGAGAACACGAGGAAACATAAGTATATCCATCCACTCCCAATCTTCCAAGATTTGGTGGATATTTCATGATTTTGCATGTAGTATCCTGGAAATCATGGAGGAAACGTTTTAAATGCCTAATGATGGAGGAATGGTTATGCACATGGAAAATGGTCACGATCTTGAAAGATTCAGTAATAGTTTCAACTGAAAATTTAGATACCTTTTCTTGGGAATATGTGCGGTGGTTCTATCCAGCAGTTATTTAAAGCCCCTGTCATTTTTATCATTACACATCCCTAACTGTGCTCATGTTTGGGATAACTTGAAATGGTGAAGCAGCATGGGTAAACGACCTTGGTCCTGTTACAGGAAGCATATCAACCGGAAA
>WJJB01000197.1 GCA_014729935.1 Candidatus Bathyarchaeota archaeon
ATCCATGAAGTAAATCCACGATGTTGGGATAATTCATCTCGAAGGAGCAATTGAAGCCAATGATGGAGAAAACCCGTGGTGGCGCACCTGTCATGGTTGAACGTGGGTTCCCGAACGCGTTTTTCCCATCATCAAGGAAGAGATAGTCAATGAACGTGCCGGGAATGCTTGCGGCACGGGCGATGGTTGCCAGTCCAAGTGATGCCTTTCCCACTTCCTCGCGATCAGGATAAGATAGAAGGATACCAATCTCGTGTTCATGCCAAGGTGAAGCCATCGAAATGCATTTCCATTAAAAGTCTGTTCACGTTAAAATCATGTGGTTAGCTGCTTGAACTCTTAGTTCATTCCCGTGTATGGTGTTAAAGTATTATATATTGATGAATTTTATTGTTCATGTATATGCGCGCAATCTAACCTCTCGCGCAAAGGTGTGATTAAGAAGGTGCATTTACCTCGTTACTGAATAGGTGGGTTTGAATGAGACAGGAAACTAAACCTTAATCTATAGCAATTTTATCATTTTTCATTTTCACGAGTTTTTGTATTTTATTATCCATCCAACGGGATAGAAGTGGTAGCAATTCATGGAATCAGGATCTAATGGATCATGAAATATTTGGTAGTGACATCCCTGTTGATGATGATTTTGAATCTTATGTCGCCGGGTCAGATATTAGTGGTCAAGGCCGCTGGTTCGTCGCAAAGAACGATCCCACGTGCACCAGCTTAATCGTGAATCGTTCAGGGAACCAATGGTTGGAAATATACGATACTACGCCACCACCCCAAAATATAATTGAAGCGGGAATGAATCTCACCGAAAATAATGCCTCGAAGGGCTTTGCCCGGTTCTTGTTTGAATCAGATGACACCACGGGAGAGGCAGTGATCATGCTAAATGACGGCGTGTGGAGTCAAATTGGCTCCTCAATCACACCCAATGCATCGGCAAGGATACGGGTATCCAGCGGCTTCTTTTTCATTAGTGATGGGAATGTTTTCATAAACGTGGCTCCTGCAAGTTCAAATATCGTATATGAAATCGAGATCCATTACAAGCTTGATTAAGGATGGCATGCTGTGATAAACGGCACACAGTATGATAATGGGGCCGATTATTCCTATGGTTTTGCGTTTGGCCAACCGGCCCAAATGAATGTTTTCGAAGTGGTAACCGGAACCTCCTCATCTGATTATTCGATTTTTCTTGATGATGTCGATTTTTCATGGACTCCAAATGATAATGCACCCACAATTGAACGCGTTGAATATGTCGAAACAGCATTTAACGGAACGACCATGGTTAATTTTACCGCTAATTATACGGATCTGGACAATAATCCACCCGTGTTCATGAATCTATCGATGAATTCAACCTTGTACGAGATGCAACAAGTAGTTCCCAACGATCAGAATTATACTGATGGATGCTTGTATACCTGTAGCCTTGTCTTCAATGACACTGGGAATTTAACGTATTTTTTCAACGGATCGGATGGAACCACGGCAGTAAGTACCAGCTTGTTCGAGTTGGAAGTTATCGAGGAAGAACCCTTGTATTTTGATGGCATGCTTTATGAATGGACGGGATGGTTTGGTTGGACCGGCGTGCGTGAACAGGGCCATGATTTATTTGGTGAAACTGGATCTGGAACCAATATTTTTCACGTGGACAGCGACCCCTCCAATTCCTTCTCAGGAAATCGGGACATCAATGGTACCACGGGTGTCATCACTAGCACTTCTGGCATGATCTGGCAACCTTGGATTGGTGCTAGGGATTGGGTGAAGCTCCCAAGGGACGTTGGTGTTGGTACATCGGTTACACTTGGACTTGTAAATGGTGGAGAACAAACTTTCACCATCCAAGAACAACGGTACTATCCTGCTGCTGGAATCATGTATGGATGCTGGTACATGACTTCAGTTCAAGGTAGTCATGCTTATTATGATAAATTCTCTGGATTGCTCGTTAATTTGAGTATCGTTCCACCATTCCCTGAAAACAATTACACGATTCAAATTCATGATACAAACGTGCCGAGAATTGAAAATAGCAACCCAGTGATTCTAAGTGGTGTTTCCGTGGATCCAACAAGTGCACCCCAAGATACGGAATTTACTTTCAATATCACCTGCACTGATGCAGATGAAATACCACCTGCAAGCGTGGATATCTTGATTGATGGAATGCCCCATCCAATGATCCGGGTGAATGAAAGTGATGACGATGCATCGGATGGTATCTTGTACACGTGTTCAACATATCTTCAACTCGGAACGCATGATTATTCAATGGTTGCAAGTGATGGAATCTACTGGGATCAGACAACGAACGCTTCCATAACGGTAACGAGTTCAAACGGTAACGCACCGGTACTCTCAGGGGGTTCAGTATCACCTCTTTCGGGATATAATGGAACCTCACGATTCAGGTTTTGGGTGGAATATACAGATGCCGACAATAATGCCCCCGTGTATGTTAACGTGTCGGTGAATGGCACCCAACATGAGCTTCAAAAAGCGGTGCAAACTGATGATAATTACATGGATGGGTGCAGTTACGAGAGGATAATTCCTTTCACGATTCCGGGTAATTATTCCTATCAATTTGAATGCTCCGATGGAATCTCATTAGGGAGCGATGGACCACATGTTGGACCCGTGGTAAATGCAACTAATGCCGCATTTTTCGATGGAATGGTGTACAAATGGGATGGGTATTTCAAATTATTCGGCTCTGACGAATTACATTACTGGGGTAAGGAATACTTCAATCAAACCAACGCGACACACTATCAAGTGCTGTCCACGCCCATGAATTGGATGGGGCCCATGAATAGGGATGTCGATGGACTGACTCGAGAGGTGACTAACGGGTTTTATCCCATGAATACCATCGAATGGGTTAAAATTTCCACGGATATAAGCATGGGGTCGAGCTTGCCAATAGCCGTGATTTCTGCGTTTGATGCAGAGAATTTCATCGTTACTGGTGAGACCTTATTTACGACAAATAGCGGCTCGTTTGATTGCTGGATTTTGGAAGCTCCATCCGGTCACGTGGCTTATTATGACAAATATTCAGGAATGCTGGTGAATGGCACATACTTCACTTTCATGGGCGGCATGGAAGAATTCACGCTGCAATTCATGGATACCAATATTCCCTTGCGCCCGAATTTGCACGCACCCGAATTAGAAAATGGCTTGGTTGTACCTGCAAGCGGGAATCAATCGACCGCTTTCACCTTCAGCGTCAATTATACCGATGCTGACAATGATGCACCTGAATTCGTGCACGTGGAGGTAAACGAGACGATTTATGCAATGACCCTTCAAGATCCGAGCGACGATAATTACACCGACGGGACAAATTACAGAACGATCGTGTACCTTGAGCCTGGAACTTACAATTATACCTTCAAGTGCAGCGATTGGGTGCATGTCAATTCAACCAGCACCTATCCCGGGCTCGTTGTAACTGAAACCAATTCGCAGCCACCTGAACTAACAGCAGGTATGGTGAATCCAGATTATGCCTTTAACGGTTCAACGGTGGTCACTTTTAGCGTGATATATACCGATTTAGATAACAATGCACCAGTTTACATTAACGTGACCCTCAACAGCACCGTGTACAACTTATCTAAAGAAAATATTTCTGATCTAGATTACATGGATGGCTGCCTTTATTCATTAAGTCTCATCTTGAATGACACGGGTAATTACACGTATCATTTCAATGCATCAGATGGAATCACGGCCGTGGGCTTCGGGCCATTCACGAACTTGGAGGTGGAGGAAAAATCCATCCTGTTTTTCGATGGAATGATATACAATTATACTGCCTACTTTTCTTGGACTGATACATGGGATGATGTAACTGAAAACTGTGTCGACATGGGTTCAAACCTTTTCAACATAAATTCAAGTCTTAGAAGCAACCTTTGGGGGAATCGTACCGTTGACGGGGCTACCAGGATACTCACCGATGATATTTTCTCCGATTTCATGCCTGGCACCCATGAATGGTCTCGAATATTCGGTGATGTTGGAATGGGAAGCAATATCCCGATTTCCACGGCTTGGCAACCTATTTCTCGCCAGTTCACTGTCACGGGTGAGACTATCTTCTTCTCAATGGGTTATGCCTTCGAATGCTGGGTACTGGAGTCATCAAGGGGCGAAATCGCATATTATGATAAATACTCATCGATGTTGGTAAACGGGACATTTCTCATAAATATGGGTCCTGGGTCGACTGAATTTTATTCTTTTCAAGTTACCGGGACGAATATTCCCTTGAAACCAAATACTGGACCCCCTCAACTTGAAAATGGAACCGTGATTCCTGCATCAGGAGATCAAGCGGATTTATATAATTTCACGGTTTTGTATTCCGATCCTGACGATAATGCCCCATTTTACGTGAACGTCTCGATAAATGGGAGCCAGCATCAAATGCTCCCGGTTTCCCCTGAACTTCTTAATTTCAAAGATGGTGTCCTCTATTCATATACCACATACCTTTCACCCGGGAATTATAGCTATTCATTCAATACCATGGATGGATTGTTTAGCAATACCACTATCTTGCAGGCTGGTCCCACGGTATCTGAGACGAACGTGGCATCTCCGTCTCTTTTAAATGTGGCCGTGACACCCGAGCTGGGATCCAACATCACGATATTCACGTTCAGCGTGATTTACCAAGATGCAGATAATAATCTACCGGTATTCATCGAAATCGAGGTGAATGGTTCCTCTCATGCCATGGCTGAAGTTGATCCCAGTGATCTCAATGCTACGGATGGGAAAGCATACCAATACGAATCTACATTAGTCGAGGGGTTCCATCAATTCCAGGTACGATGTTCCGACGGCATCAATCCAGCAGCAACACCGTGGATAGAAAACCCGCAAGTGAGCCCGTTATTCCATTTCTTGAATTACACGGTTTTTCATGAAGATTTCGAGGGTGATCTTTCCCAATGGGATACCATCAGTGGCTTTTGGCACCAGACAGGTATCAATAGTAGTTGGCCTGATTCTTTCCATTCCGTGAATCAATCTGCGTGGTTCGGGAGGGAGTTATTTGGATCTTACGCAAACGGTAGCAGGGCATATGGATCCCTTATCACGAAACCCATCGATCTCACGGCCATTCCCGCTGCATACCTGGAATTTTACCATTGGAGGAATGCCATGGTGCCTGATGAATCCCTCATCTCGATTTCAATTGATGGGATTAACTGGGATGATATTTTCTCTTCAATTTCTGTTGTTTCACCTTGGGAAAAAATCATTCTTAACATATCACAATATTGTGGCAACCGATCGGTTCGAATCAGGTTCATGTTTGATACCATTGATGGATGGGATAACAATTACCGTGGATGGCTGGTTGATGACATCAAGGTGTACTCAAATATATCTAGCATTGTTCCACTGCACCCCGTGGATGGTGGAAATGTAATTAACGGTCTGTTCAATTTCACTTGGAGCAGCCTTGATACAACCGCGCTCCCGGTGAATTTCAGCCATGAATTGTCATCTCACGAAAATTTCAGCACGCTGATCGTCAACGACACCAACATCCTTGAAACACCCATCAACACGTCCAATCTCGCCTTGCTTGATCTTGATATAGGGTCATATTTCTGGCGCGTGGGTGTGCAACATGGCTCATTTGAATCGTATTCTGGCACCTTTATCCTGATTATGCCAGATAGGACACCAGTTGCCGATTTCACTGAAAATTCCACAACCATCTACCAAGGAGAATTCATAGAATTCACGTTTAATGGCACGGAGGGCAACCTGCCAATGGCATACCAGTGGGATTTCGGGGATGGAAGCGCCCTTGGTTCAGGAATTAGCCCCGTTCACCAGTATAATTCATCTGGCGACTTTACCGTGACCTTGATCGTAACTGACAGGGATTCAGATAGCGATGTAAAGGTGAAATTCCTGCATATCCACGTCTTGGTTGACCTGATACCCATCGTGAATTTCACTGTTAATGAATCCATCATCCTGGTAAACGATCAGGTGCAATTTAACTTCACTGGAAGTGAAGGAAACCTGCCGGCGTTATATCAATGGAATTTCAATGATTCGACGCCGAATGCAACCATCAAGAATCCTGTTCACCAATTCACTACCGAGGGAACCTACAATATAACGTTGACCATCCAAGATGCTAATGGTGATATAGCCACGTTAAAAAAAGTTGGCATGGTAACGGTGGTTGTCGATCGATTCCCCGAAGCGAATTTCACCGCCAACATTACGACCATATACAAGGGAAATTCAGTTCAGTTCAATTTCACCGGCACGGAGGGTGATGCGCCCGCAACCTTCCAGTGGAATTTCACCGATGG
>WJJB01000198.1 GCA_014729935.1 Candidatus Bathyarchaeota archaeon
GCGAGAAAGAAGGGGGCGGTCAAACCTGCGCTGGCTTGTTGATTTTCAACGATGCATGGATCACCCCTGACACGCTCGAGAATTCTATCCTCCAAGATGTCATGACACCGCATCATCAAGATTACAACGGTGGCTCTGAGACGAATGAGTTCAAGGCCCCGACTGATGACGATCAGCCGATACCCGTGCCTTATTATTCCGTCCAAGGTACTTTCTCGGTCACGTTGGGGATCGACACGAAGCCGGATGATCCAAAAGGAAAGGAATGGTTGGAACTTGGCTTCCTGCTCCTCACCGAGGCCTTGGAGTTATGGGGTATCGGGGGAAAGACGAGCTCTGGGTATGGGCGCCTTCTGCCCAAGTCCAAGCTGAAAGCCGGCGGGAGGAGAGCAACCACCAAGTATCCCCCATCGCCACGAACGGAAAAGACGGGCAAGAATTACGTGCCCCCCATCCCAAAGACGTCAAGAACCCCATCCCAGCAGGCTATTACCCCTGTGGGACTCAATAGTCGCGGGAAAAACAAGAGAAAGTCATACATTAAGGAAAGGGCACCTTCTACTAAACAAAAAAGAAGAGCCAAAGAAAGGAAAACTAAAATCAAGCATACTCTCGACAGGTCCATCATCGAAGCCAAGGTGGATTCAAGGGAGCATGAAGATGAGTTAGAAGACCTTTGCAGGAAAGCTTGGAAGACCATTTTAAAAATAGGAAGCAGGCCGATGGACCTGGGAAAGCTCCTCAATATGGCGGGTATCGATAAGGACTTCAAGTTCTATTTCGTGAAACCGAAAGAGTGCATCCAATTTGTCATCAAGGTATACGGGGCTAAGGACGAATACGGTTTTGATTCAAGGGGTCTTAAGAGAAAGTAGGGGGATATATAATGACTGGACATGCTATAGCGATAACGATAGGCAGCGTTCAAAGTCTCGTCGCCGCGGCAAGACGGACCAAGGATCTCTGGTTTGGTTCGCACTTGATCTCAGAGATGAGCAAGGCAATGGCGAAGGTGGTTGCCGGGAGCGGTAGGTTAGTCTTTCCTGCCGTGGACGATAGCACCTTGAATAACTTGGATCCAGCACCACGCGATACAAGCGCCTTCAACGTCTCGAATATCATCCTTGCCATCTTGGAGGATGGAATCGATCCTGTTATCCTCAAGGACGAGGCAATTAAAGCCGCTAAATCCATCTTGGATTATTACGCCAATAAATTGAACGAAACTTGGATCGACCAAGACATCTGGAACTCCCAAGTGAGTGATTTGGTGAGCTTCCACGCTGCTTGGGTACCGTTCGGTGGGGAGCAGACTTGGGACAAGACACGCAAACGGTTAATGCGACTACTTTCCGCTCGGAAGGCCTTGCGGGACTTTAAACCGGCGAAAGGAAAGACCAATGTGCCCAAGTGTTCTCTTTGTGGTGCACGGGAGTCTGTTCTTTCAACGAATGAAGATACCCGTGCTCGATTAAGAGCTGATCCTGCTTTCCGGTTGAGAGAGGGGGAAGAAATCTGCGCCCTTGGACTCATCAAGCGAAATGTGAAGGTAAGCTTTCCATCCGTTTCCCGCATCGCCATGCAAGCTTGGGTGAAGGCAAATTTTAATGAGAATAACAAGACAGGAAAATTTCTTCAAGATCTCAACAATCTATTGCAAGAAAATCATCCATCGTTCGCCCCAGGAACTGGGGATTATTACGAGAACTTGAAGTTCGACTTGGAATTTCTCTATCCATCCCGGATGGAGCAAATGATCGTGGAATTCGAGAGTCTTCAAGGAAAGACCGATGATCTAAAAATACTTGGTGAGATCAAGGAATTGATGGAATCCGCTAGGATTTCAGAACCAACCAGTTATTACGCCGTCATCCTTGGGGATGGAGACCGCATGGGAAAGATAATCTCATCTATTGAGACCCCCACGGATCATAGAGCATTTTCATTAAAACTTGCAGAATTCACTGATAAAGCTAAGCAGATCGTTAACAAAAACGATGGCGTGGTGATCTACGCGGGCGGGGACGACGTCCTTGCCCTTGCACCCGTGCATAATGCCATTGAGATCACGAAACTACTCTCACAGCAATTCTCAAATGACTTATCTGGTTTCAAGGGTAATGGCGAGATGACCTTTTCCGCGGGTATAGTTATCGCCCACGTGCTCGAACCACTAAACGTGGTCCTTGATTGGGCTCGCAAGGCGGAACGAGATGCCAAGGAACCAGACAGGAACGGCTTGGCGATCCACTTGTATTCTAGGTCCGGTAGCCCGCTCCAATGCAAGTTTAAATGGACGGAATTCTTGCTGGACGGTACCAAGGGAGATATCATCTCACACTTGGTCCATCTCATTAAGGACGCAGCACTACCAAGTGGTATACCATATGCCCTTCAAGATGTGGTCAATTTCTACCAGAAAATCATAGAAAACGGCGATAACATCGATATCCTCAAGAAGGATGTCTTGAAGATCCTTTCCCGGAAAGGCATCAAGCCTGGAAAGAAAGAAGAGATCGAGGACTTCATATTGAATCTGCTGCAGCTTGATGGAAGGAAAATGAAACGCTCGTTAAACGGCGTGAAGGCCATGCTCGTGGCTCGCCACGTTGCACAGGTCGTGGAAACAAGCACGGAGGAATGAAAATGGGAACCAAAACATTTATCGTGGAATGCAGGGACGGCATCGTAGCCAGGGACAGCAGGCCATTCGGAAAGAACAAGGGAAATCATGCATACAGTCTTGACTGGCCTTTTCCTTCCACGTTAGCCGGAGCATTGCGCACCTTCATGGGCAAACGGCTTGGTGGCATTTTCGACCAAGGCATGATAAAGAAACTGAAAAATTTGCAGGTAATGGGGGGGTTCCCGACCAAGGACGGGAGTGTCTACCTGCCTGCACCCAGTGACGCAGTATTTTCACGGGATGGGGACTACCCTTATACCTATACACGCTATCCCGTGTTGCCTGAGTTCTTGGATGATGGTGAAGGATGCGATCTCCCTGCCCCTTCCTTGCAACCGGCTTTTCTTTCCGACGGTGGGCGTGATGATTTCAAGCCCCCCAAGGAAAGCCCGACTTTCTGGTCCCTTGATGAAATCGAGTCATGGTTGACCGACCAACCTGAGCCCAAGACCTTTGATAGCGTGGGAGGGCATCCATTCATGGGGCTTCCACCTAAGGAAAAGCGCGTGCACGTTTCAATCGACCCGGATACGAGAACCGCGTTGGAACACCACCTTTTCTCCATCTCCAGGATTGCACTTCCAACCGGTGTTGGACTCCTCATAGGTTGCGAATACGATTCTAGCAAACCTGGCAAAGATTTGGTCGAAGAGTTACCTGCTCACTTCATCACGACGCTAGGTGGCCAGCGACGCTTGGCCTCTTGGGAAGAAAAGAGTAATGGCGCTAAAAGCTTATGGTCTTGCCCAGGAAATATTTCTCATGTTCTTGGTGAATCTAAAGCGGTCCGTATGCTGTTGGTTACCCCCGCCCTGTTCAAAAATGGATGGGTGCCGGGATGGCTGGAAAAAGATGATGCCGGCATGCTCAAGGGCAATCCCCCTTCGTTGAATGCAGGGGGTGGCTTGGAGCTGGAACTCGTTTCAGCATGTATCGGAAACTGGCAACCCATCTCTGGTTGGAGTTACGAGACAAAGGGTGAGAAAAAGCTACACCGACTCGTGCCAGCAGGGAGTGTCTATTTCTTCAGAATTGCTAGTGGGAGTGCCAATGACTTGGAGAAGGCATGGATGAAGGCCGTGTCCGACGAATTGCAGGACAGGATGGATGGGTTTGGATTGGCGGTTTGGGGCAATTGGAACGGGAATGATGAATCATGAAGGGTTATTATCATTAAAAAGGTGAACATTGATGAAAAACAAGAAGATGTATTGGATCCATGCCCTTTCACCCTTGCATGTCGGGACCGGAAGGGGCATGGGCTTTATTGACCTTCCCATCGCCAGGGAAATGCACACGGGATGGCCTTTCATCCCGGCAACCTCATTGAAGGGTGCGATGAGAGCGAAACTGGAGGGTAACCTGAAACGAAAGTTGTTGGACATTGCATTCGGTTCCTCGGGCAAGGACCTGGCCAATGCAGGCTCGGTGGTTTTCACCGATGCAAAAATGAGTTGCTTGCCGGTGCGAAGCGCGTTGGGAACATTCGCATACGTGACATCACCATTGGTGCTAAATCGGATAAACCGTGACCGTATTCAAGGATCTGGAACGAAGGATCCCATCGAAGTCCCATTAGTTACCAATGGAAAGATAGTTGTTGCAAAGAACTCAGTAATAAGCTTGGAAGGAAAGAAAAAAGAGAATACGAAGGGGGTCGTATATCTTGATGATTTCGATCTCGAGGTAATTGAACACGCCAATGAATGGGCGGATTTTCTCGCCGACGAGATTTTTGATGATTCCACGTGGAAAACCGTGTTCAAGCGTCGATTCGCGATTGTCGGAGATGATGTCTTCACGTTCCTATCCAAAACTGCGACGGAAGTCAATACCAGGATCAGGATAGATAACGAAAAGGGCGTTGTTGATAAGGGTGCATTATGGTACGAGGAAGCCGCCCCGGTCGATTCAATTTTCCAAGGATATGCATGGTGTGATAAGATACACGGGAAAGGAAAGGAGACCCATGCCGGCGATCTATTTACCAAGGTGTGCCCCAGCGAGCCCATTTCCTTATTGCTTGGTGGTAATATCTCCACGGGAAAAGGATGGGTGAGGATAAAATTCACGGGTGATGCAAAAGCATGAAAATTCTTAACAAACAACAAGAACGGGCCGCGCGAGCCATAGAAATCGTTGCAGAGAAGCAAAATATCGAAAAGGACGATGTCTACGCCTCATTCGCCCTCTCCTTCCCCGCCCTGCTGCATAACTGCGGGTTGGTACAATCCATTGCATTCGCATTCGCGAAAACGAAGGGACAACGGGGGAAATCGATATCGGGGTACCTTGAAGACCTCGCCAAGATGATGAACTTGGATTCAGCGGAAAAGCTTGGAAAACTCTCCCGCGAGGTACGGGCCATCGAGTACATGCGTTTAAGTGCCGAGGCAATGTCCTGCGCAGGATGGCTGAAACGGTACGTCGAGGCCATGCATGAATGAAAATCCTGGTAGCAACGTGGGGATTGCCTTGGAAGAACAACAAAGGGAACCCGCTCGACCCAGGCTGGGAATCCTCGAATGATACAATGGGCTGGCAGAAAGTAACCTACAAGTGGAAGGACAAGCGGATGACATGTCGTACCGACTTGCCCCTGCTCGCGAGTAGCATCAAGCCAGATCAAACCCTCGTAATAGTCTTGGATACCGTAACCGAGATCTTCCGGGATACCTACACGGTGCTCCTGAAAGACGTGGAGAACTTATTTCAAGGGTTCTTGAAAACCATCGAGGAAAAAACACCTTTCCCTTTCATGAATAATTTACAAATCCTCGCTAGTCCTGGGACTGGCACGTACAACAAGGCTCACTTCAAGGGCGAACTGCTCGATTTTTTCTACCATCTCTACTATTGTTTAGCTATCTACTTGAGTTCCATGCCATGCGAGGAAATCATCGAGTTACATCTTGACTTGACCCACGGCGTCAATTTCATGCCAACGTTGACATACCGCGCCTTGAGAGACCTAGGATCACTACTTGCCATGACCACGAAGGTTTCCCTTAGCGTGTATAACTCGGAGCCATTCACGAGAGAAAGATCACCTGAGAGTGTGCTGGAGATTCACGAGGTTGAATCGGTACAGTTGTTTCCCTCACCCCATTTCAACATGATTGAAGCAACGAACCTGAGACCACTAAAGGCTCCGAGTGATCTTTCCAGGAGACATTCCAATCTCTTGGAAACGTGGGCCACCGAAGCTCGTTTCTCCCGGTCTCTCTCTCAAGTGAGATCGAAACAGGTCATTGACTGGATAAACTGCTTCTGCAGTGCAACCATGAATGGTATCCCGCTGGCAATGCTCCACTTTCGCATTGATACGCACGGCTTGAAGTCTTACCTTGAAAAGCTCACCAATCTCTATCGCGACGGCATCACCCTATCGAGAGCCAATGACGAGGTAGAATTCATTCTCGAGCGGCAGTATTCTTTCACGCGCCAATTCTTGGCTCTAGTGAAGACTTGGATTGCCACGGTGCTCCTTGAGAAAATTATTCCTCCAAGGATTCACGGGGACCAAACATATTCCCTGAAGGATCTTTTCAAGCTCAAGAATGGTTTACTGAAACGGGACAAGAAAGTGGAAGCCACCGTTAATTTGGAGTTGAATAAACTTCGGTTCCTAAAATCCAAGAGGCTTCCCCACTGGATTCCCTACAAGGATTTGATGGGTCACGAGGAGAAAAGCAACCGGGAAAAAATGCGAGAAAAAGATTTACGAAATTTTAATCGAAATTTCTTAGCCCACGTGGGATTCGAGTCGACTGCAATCGAGCTAAAAACCGATGAAAACGATCTCTTGATACGATATATTAAGGGGGAACCGGTGCAGAACAGGATCAGGGAAGCATTAGAAAAGGGGATCACAGTGACACGTTAGGTTGTACGTGGTTGTCGAACGGGGTAAGCTTTCGCGCCTGCCTTAGAAAAGGCGATCACGGTAACACGTTAGGTTATACCCTTGGTATCATTTATCGCGAAATAGCATTATTCCCCCGTGCGATGCCGCCACAAATTACCTGGTATTGATCACGAGATTGGCTCATCTCATGGTCAAACAAAATATCTCCCGTATTCATTTCCGCATTCACTTTTTCGCCCATTGAAGGCTCATGAACCGTCATCTCACCATAAGGGTTTTCACGCGAGACCGGGGCGCCTCGAAGCCGGAAATACCATCTGCATTTGCATAAAAATCCATGAAGCCCATGTTGGTCGCCCGACCAGCATCCCTGTTGGATGCAGTCAGGATAACGCGGCATCCACGGTTTGTCCGGGTGCGGTGGGGTAATGGTTTTATACCACGATTCGTTTAACGTAGTAGCACCCGGTCCCACAACGGCGTGCAATCACCCGTGGTCCAATAGCTTAGCCTGGTCGAGCGCTGGTCTGATAGGGGCAACCTGCCCAACGTTGCCCGCCGCCAACCAGAGGTCGGGGGACCGAAGCCCCCTTGGACCACCATCACCTCTTTCTTGCCGGTGCAAGCATCGCCTGGCACCCTGCCATCACGCATCACGAGCCGGCGCCACGTGATGCTTGTATCAGTGAACCTTATCCCCGGGAGGGAAGCGAGAACCACGCTCCCAGGAGCGATGGCATTTTCACCGCCTTGCATGCATTGATGGGTCCTTCCACTTATATACCCGGCAGGCGGTCGATTTTGCTAGGCTATTTGTTAAGGCATGGATCTTATCAATTTTGGAGAACCCGCCACGGGCATGGGGCGTCCCCTGCCGGGAGGCAGGATGGATGGCAACGACCGACATATTCCCAGGTCGGGATGAACTCACGCGAACGCGCCAGCATGGATGATGCCGTGAAATGCCGCCCGTCACCCCTGCCA
>WJJB01000199.1 GCA_014729935.1 Candidatus Bathyarchaeota archaeon
CTGCAGGATACGATTGGTGCTCGGGGAACGGTTCAATCCTGAATCCATACCGGCTGGAAAATATCATCATTAATGCCAGCACGAGTCCAATTGAGGCAGGCTTGATCATCGAGAATACCGGAACGGATTATTTCATCATCAGGAATTGCACCGTTCATGGTTTAAATGGAACCTTGGGTGTATCATTGGGTGCATTTACCATCAGGGACGCCGGGAATGCATTGATCGCAAATTGCAGTGCTAATGATAATGAAAACTGCACGGCATTGTACTTGATCAATGCATCATCGACCTTGATCACCAATTGTACCTTTGAACAACACATGGGCGGCATCTTTTTTGAAGATGCAAGTGGGTTATCAATCGAGGAAAACCATATTTCCAATCCGGATTATGTTGGTATCGGGGGCACGGCATCGTCGGTCATTGGCATCAAGAACAATAACATAACAGGTTCGGGCCAGCATGGCATTCTCGTGGGCGAGCTCTGCAACTTGCTGAATCTCACGGGAAATGCCATTACTGGGTGCATGGTAACAGGGATTCAATGCAACAATACCATCACGAACTTCAACGTGGAGAATAACAGCATCACTAATTGCAATGAATTTGGGGTGCAAGTCGTGGAAAATTGCCAAGATGGTACAATCTCATTCAATCATTTCACCAATATCGGAAACCGTTCAACCATGGTTGATAATTCTTCCACCAACGTATTCAGGTACTTGAATAATTGTAGCGGTGCCATTGATTCCTTATTCATCGATGACACCATGGCCCACTATACCTGGAGTGCCACCCAAGCAGTCGCGCCATGGATCGCAGGAAACGGTTCGGCAGGTGATCCATACACCATCAGCGGCATGGTATTTGATGGCGAGGGCGAAATTCTTACCGGGTTGACTATCTGGAACACGACCGCCCGCGTGAATGTCTCAGGATGCACGTTTCGTGATTACGATAGTGATGGCTTGATTCCAACAGCTGGCATTTCTTTAACCAATGCAACCAATGCAACTGTCACGAGTAATTCCTTTTCCAATTGCGATTTTAGCCTGTACATCGAAAATGTTACCACTTCATTGTTTTCAGGCAATGAATTTTCACATTGCTGGTTCACTATCGCCCTGGCGCTGGGAAAGAATGTTACCATCAGTGAAAACGTGATAAATTCGAGCACGTCGGTCGGCATGTTCGTATACAACTCTGAAGGCACAATTATCAGCTTAAACGATGTTGATGGCTGTATCGATTTCGGGTTAAGAACCAATTCCCGGTGCATTATTATGAATAATAATTTCACCGGGAATGGTGATGGCATCGTGATTACTAATGTGGACAACCAGAACATCACCGGGAACGTGATAGCCAATAATACTGGCTGCGGGATCAATTGCACTGGCGGTTTTGGTCTTATCGTGAATAATAACACGATCACGGGTAACGGGTTACACGGAATATTGACCCACGGGTATGATGGAAACATTACCGGGAACGCGGTTAATGGAAACACCAAGTCTGGTATATTCTTGTATACAGGGACGGGAAACCTGGTCCGGAAGAATATCATTGATGAAAATGGTATTAACGGTATCAGGGTGAGAGATTCCAGTGATGAATTGATCATCGGCAACTGGATCAGGAATAACGGTGAAGTGGGGATCAACATAACTGATGACAGCCACATCTACGAGGGCATCCATGGAAATATCCTTGAAGGCAATGGCGTGGATGCAATTGCTGCAGATGGGTCATCCGACGTCTATCATAATGGTAATTCGATAAATGGGATCGTCTACGGGTTCGGCTCGGACGGCTTAACCATCTCGCGGGACACGAATTTCTACAATATCAGCATCGAGGATGCTTCATTCCTAATGCCTCATTGGTGTTCCGGCTCGGGATCGATTGGCGATCCACTGCGTATTGAGAATATCACCATCGAAGGTGCTTTGGTGATTTTTGACCTGGATGATGGTGCTTCTAGCGATTATCACGTTTCCATCGAGAATGTCTCCACCACGTCGCAGTTAATCATATTCTCGAGTGATAATGTCACGGTAAACGATTCCTTCATGGCTGGTAATGTAACGTTAACTGATTGCGAAAACGTGTCTTTCCACCATTCGAGCGCCTTGAGCGTGTCATGTTCCTGGCAGGTATCGCATGTCTCACTCGTGGCAAATAATTTCATCGAAGGCATGAACTTGGGATGGGGCACCACCCATTTCACGGTATCGGGCAACAATGTGACCCGGGGTGGAATAACCATGTTGCATCACTTGACTTCAATGCCGTCCATCAACGGGACCATCCAAGGTAATATTTTCTCGGGAAACCTGTCCACCTGGGGCGCTCGCATATCCTTCAACTACACGCAAAACCATTCCGTGTCGATACGCAATAACACCTTCAAGCATCACGGCAAGGATGGCATCCAGCTGAATCTCGGTAATGGATTCACCCTATTCAATAATACCATCATCAATTGCACGCTAAACGGCATCCTGGTGAACGGATCTAGTCACGTGTGCATGGATGATAATGAGATACATGAATGTGCAATGGCTGGCATGGTGGTCAGCAATTCCTTTAACATGAGCCTGGGATCAAATGTCATCTCATCCTGTGCAGGGAACGGGATCATCTTGGATGGCGCCCTCAATACCACGATCGAAGGAAATGAATTGGTAGCTAACGGGGGTTCGGGAATCGCCCTAGTGAATGGCACGGATTTTGGAACCGTGCAGTATAACCACCTCGAGTTAAATGATGTTGGCATTTACCTTTCGGGGGGCAGTGATAATAATACTATTTTCAATAACACAGTGATTGATAGCATCCAGCATGGTATCGTGATCATGAATATTTCCGTGGATTGCTCGGATAACCTCGTGTTCTTCAATGAATTTATCACTCCGGCAGGAACTAACGCGTTTAATAATGCAAGTTCCAACGCGTGGGACAACGGGAGCTTGGGTAATTACTGGGGGGATTACTTGATTCACTATCCCAATGCAACTCGGTTCGGCTTGACTTGGACAACTCCATACGAGATTACCCTTGGTGCACAAGACAACCATCCGTATTGTGGTGACTTCATACCCCGGGCCGATTTCGTGTCAAATGCCACCACGATCCTTTCCGGCCAGCAGGTTAGTTTCACGTTCACGGGTGATGAGGGAAATTACCCGTCGGTTTTTGCGTGGGACTTCAACGATACAACGACCGCAAGTTCCATGAATGCCTCCCATGAATTCACATTGGCAGGTATTTTCAATGTATCACTTGCGGTTAGTGATCATGATGGTGATATCGCGTTCCAGATGATGGTCATCACGGTGCTTGAACCATCAGGCGATGCCGATGCTGATGGGCTCACCAATCAAGAGGAATTGGAACAATTCAGCACCAATCCCTTGGAACATGATACGGATAATGATGGTCTGGGGGATGGCGCTGAAATTAACCAGCATTCAACGGATCCAAACATCCAAGACACGGACGGTGATGGCTTGATCGATGGTGACGAGATCAACGTGCACGGGACGAATCCGATTGATGTTGATACCGATGGCGATGGCGTGGGTGACGGGGATGAGATTGCAAAAGGAACCAATCCCCTGTTAAATCCAAAGAAGATAGCCTTGATAATCACCATCGTCAGTTCGATTATGGTAGCTGGCGTGCTCGTGGTTATCGTGCTCCACAAGAAGGATGTCATCAACTTGAAAAGGCGATCCGGGAGGAAATTCACCAACGATTAACTCGCGCAATCGCTAAAATCCCTTTTTTTCCCACGTGATTTGGCAAGATGTGGTGCTTTTCCAAACTTGAAGGAAAACAGGGAAGCGAGAAATCCTACAGGGATGCGATGAATTCCTGGACCGTTTCCGTGAAGCCAGGTGCCAAGTCATAAATCGTTTTTTCTCGCTGCATCAAGATTCCTTTCGACACCAGGAATCCAAGGGCTATCTTGATTTCCTCATCATCAACCTTCAACCTTCCTTTCCGGCGCTTGGTTTGCATGTAAGCCATGATGATCCACAGCTTTCCCTTCATGGGTTTACCTTCACCATCCTTGATGCATTGCTCGATGGTGTCCAAGATGATTCGCCATTGCTTCTTTTTAATGCTTCCCGGGGACCAGCCATGGGATTTGTGATTCACGTGATCATGCTGGGCAAATCGCTTGTCCCGGACGATGTACCAGGTCATGTTATCGGTGGAATGCAGGTGATAAGGAAGGTTTCCCTCATCAAGCAAGAGCTCCACGAAATCCTTGAACTTTCCCCTGTGCCCATATAGCTTCTCATCGAAGGATGGATCGAGCTGCCGCATCATGTTCTTGTGCTGGGCAATATCCATGGCTTCACCATTCTCCTCCCGGATGCCAATTACCCTCGATAACAGGTCAATTGCCTTGTGAATGTCGTGCTCGATGATGGGATCATCACCGAAAATTTCCATCGCGAGGAACTCGTCGCAGTTCTTCTGCAAGAGAGTGCTTGCCAGCTTGCGGGATGAGATGATGATAACATACTTGCTCATTTCCCTCAATTTCAAGATGAGTGGCAGGAAATCACTATCTCCCGATGCAATCGCGAACGTATCGATTTCCGGGTACCTGAAGGCGGTATCCAACGCATCGATGGCTAACTTTATATCTGCGCCGTTCTTCCCACCCGCGTGCACGTTTGTTTGTTCAATCAATGCAACACCATTCTCGATGAGATCCAGTCGATAGTCTGCAAATTGGTTCCAATCACCGTATGCCCTGGTCACGCTTAACTTGCCCCTCTCCATAAGTTGCTCCATGACGGGAAGCATCTTGAACGATTTCCCAACACCATTGAAGAAATTTTCGAAATCTATGAAAAGTGCGATTCTTTTCTTGCTACCCTGATGCGACATCACGATTTGATCATTGACTTTGAGCATTTATCATTCTTGCGAACGGTATCCCGCCATCTCCCGGGACGGGATGGGTTTCATTTTCAAGGAATCCAGTGGTCTCTCGTGAATTGAATGATGGCCCGCACACGAAATCCAAAAAAAAACACTCGGAGCGCCCGGTTCCAAATACCAAGGCTTTCAGGGATGGTTGTGGGACTCGGATCTCGCATAAGGTGTTGGGATAGCTATCCCGCGCGATGCTGTATCCAAGATTGTTGTAGGTGAACATCCCCCACTTCCTATCATCGACAAGTCCACAATGGTTGCATCGCTTGATCATGCCACGGGGGTCGACGAGTTCCACGACCTTGCCGGCAAGTCATACCTGCAGGATGGCTCGCCGCTGGATACTCGAGAAGAACCAGTGGATATACCTGTCTTCCAACTAATTGCCGAGAAACCGGGTGTTGTGGTATTACTCGTAGCATGAAATTGCATGGCATGCATGTTGTCCCGTGGCTGGTTTCGTGTGCGCCGTTGAGTTGCATTCGACTCACGCTCGTGGCATCCAAGAATTCTTCGATTATTCACCATTTATCATCCAAGAACGTATCACATAGCACGCGTGATTGCCCGTTATAGGCGTTCCTGGAAGCATTCATGGGAGCATGAAAAGAAACGCATGGACACACCCACCTCTCACGAACATGACAAGGCAAGGTATAATAGGTTCGGAGTAAATCATCACGTGAGATGGACCTGATTACTGCCTTGATGCTGGGTTTTCTGCAGGGATTACTCGAGTGGCTTCCCGTGTCCAGCGAGGGGACCACGTTCACCATTCAAGTGTTACTTGGACGGGATCCGGGTGAAGCATTGAACATATCCATTTTCTTGCATCTCGGAACCGTGCTGGCTGCCATTGCATTCTACAGGAAGGAAGTTTTCCGCATGATTAGCCTCAAGGACAAGGACATGTTGAAGCATCTGTCCATTGCAACTGCTATCACCCTAGCCATTGGAATCCCGTTGTATTTCCTGTTGAGTGATCTCACGCCAGCCTTCGGGATCGTGTCGGTTGCGGTCGTGGGTGGTGCACTTATCGTGACTGGTGTCTTGCAATTACTTGCCCACAAGGGCGTGAGGGGAGAAGACCTCGAGCAAGGAGGATCTCAACCTGAAAAAGGGAGCAGGAGAACAGATGCATCAAGCATGGCCTCGTCAAGTAACAACAATTCTGGAATGATCGATAAGAAGAATGCTCGGCAGGAAATCACCGTCTTGGATGCCGTCATCGGTGGTGCCGCGCAAGGGTTCAGCATCATCCCCGGCATAAGTAGATCTGGTGTTACAACATCTGCTTTTCTCTTCCGGCGGATCGATAAGGAAATTGCCATCAAGTTCAGCTTCCTCATGAGCATTCCGGTGATCTTGATCGCCCAAGTGGGACTTGGACTCTTGGATGGTATAGAGTTTTCAGTGGAAGCAGTATCTGGCTTGGCAGCTGCTTTCCTCACGGGATTTCTCACCATCAAGGCAATGACGGTGCTTGCCAGACGGGTGAATTTCGGGAAATTGGTGATATTTCTTGGAATTCTCGCTTTAGTACCCCTGCTGTTCCTGCCAATATTACAATCATGATGAGCCTCCAAGCAATGGATCAATCCTACCGTGATATCTCGTGGTTACCATGTCATCAGGACGAAATCGTATCAAGATCACCATTTTCGGGGCGCGCCACACGGGGCAAGGACCCTTGAGCCGGGCATGGGGACGGACCAGTGCAGACCTGCCAGCGCTCCAACCAGCATGCATATATGAGCGCGTGGTTTCAATCGATGGTAAGAAGGCCACGGTAGCCGCATGGGTTCTTTCGCTTCACCCACGATTCGACTACATGAGGAAAAGCATGTACAGCAAGTCGGATGGGTTCATTTACACGTTCGATGCGCGATCCCAGCCAGAAGCGTCGTTACGCTACTTGGAACCTTTCCTTGATGAGGTGAAGCTTGTCTTGGAAGATGCCATCCCTTGCCAAGTTCTCGTTGGTTCTGCTATGGACCCGACACTACCACGGCCGCTATATCTCGACGATGCAGTGTCCAACTTCATGAAAAAGAATGGCAGGATGGATTTCATGGAAATCGATCTCACCAACAAGGACGAATTTTTCAGCATGGTCGATGATATTTTCAAGCATCTATTGAAATCCATCACCGGCGCCATGCCATCACTTGGCAGGTGAACGGCCGGGATCAAGGTCGACGTTAATCGTTTAACTACCACGCTCTAGAGGGTGTAGATTCTACCTTCATCCATCACCGTGGTCTTGTTGACCCGTCTTTCACGATCTCCAGGAAAGTAACTTCCCGCGGTTCCCGCGGCAGATGTATTGATGATGGTGACGTTTCGTTCTTTTCGAAAAATTTTTTTTCCCTCGCCGTCCAATCTTCTAGCCATTGGTTCCATATCCACCACTTGCAGCCAAGCGTCTTGGCGAGCAATTCTTCTCACGCCACGGTCGGGTAGATGTGCACCTCCACGGCGTGGTTGACGAGCACTATTCCAGTCATCGAAGCCATCGCTTGAAAAGGGAGGAAGACCATCCAATTTCCGTTCGGAGATGCGAAATTCATCCCGCACCTAACTAACGGGGCGGGTTTTCTCTCGCGAAACTGATAAATATACTCAAGACACGGTTCTTGGTGAAAAGGAATGGTTCATTCTTGTGGGAATCCTTTTTATTGGACACGGGATGAATATAACAGGTGAAATTCATCCCATACGGGAATGCCCGCTGGAAGCGGAAGCTAGTAGTCACGCTTCTCATTGCTGCATTTCCCATGACGTTTGTCGTGAATGGCGTGATATCGTATAGGTCCCTGATCTCGTTTTCAAGCGAGCTCACCTCCGTCCCGGTCCCTTCTATTTTAATTCCCGGAAACGCCTCCCGCTTGTCGGAAATGGCAGCAGAATTCGAGTTTTACTTGGAACGTGATCATCTCCCCTTGAACTACACGCTCACGGTATACTGGAACGATTTATTCACGGAAATAAGCGCGTTCGGCACAGCGGGAGATGCAGCAATATGGACAGGGATGACTTTGGCAATGGCTGCGTACAAGTACGCCACCATGAAGCGAGATGGCAATTCAACCCAAGTGCAAGATGCCTTGGATCTCGTGCATCGCATGATTTTTGGAGTTTCCCTCCTGCTCGCGATCCCCAATGGCGGTATCGGTCCGCGATATGCCGGGGTGCTTGCCAGGAGCGTGAGTCCGAAAAACTGGTCAACCACCAATCCACCCATTGCAGGATATGATTACACGAGTCATGCAGATAATCGGGACGTGTTTGACGGGAAGGGAGATTATTCAGATTGGATGTGGATAGGGTATCCCTCGCTGGATCAATATTCTGGCATCGTAATGGGTATAACGGTTGCAGCGGCACTCGTGGATGATAGCTGGGTGCAGGATCAGGTCAGGTTGCTCGCTGCCCAGATCATCGAGCATTTCAGGCACACCAACTGGAGATTGACCGACGGTAACAGCCCAGGCACGTCGCGAACGACAGGCCAATCCTTCCATTATAAAATCCAGATATCATCTTTCTGGTTGCTTGGCGTGCTATTCATGGGGAAACTCACAGATCCAACTCGATATACCAGTTTATTCAATCATTTTGCATTCGAACGGGGATATGCGGATAGATTGGCCTTATACTCGGATTTGCGCATGTTTTCACTCTTCAATTATTATTCTATGAACATCAACTGGGTTATATTGCATGGGATGGCAGCCTTCGAAACTCACCCATACCTCCACGCCCTTTTCGGGAATCTATTTGAAAACACCCTGTATCCCGTCATTCAAGGCCACAGGAACGCTTGGTTTAATATGGCCTACCTGCAAGTGACGGGGAAGAACCTGCCTTCCGTGCAGGATGACGTGGTTGATCAACTCATGAGATTCGATATCGAGCGCATTCCTGGTCAAGCTAATACCACTCGCCTACCTGAGCGTGGTTTGAACGTGACGGGCAATTATCATGACTTGGTTAACGAATCTTGGGAAAGGATGCGATTCGATGAATGGTTGGAGACAAAATGGTATTTTCCAAACGCCCGGCTGAATCTAGGTTCCCTATTTATGGATGCGAGCCAGGAATACCTCGCAAAACCTAAAACTGTTGAACATTACCAGTGCGTGGACTTTCTATGGCAACGGACGCCGTGGGAGGAGTATGACTACAGTCCCGCTCGAAGGCAAGATTCGGGCCTTTCATTCTTGTTACCTTATTACATGGCACGGTACTGCGGTTTTCTGGAGGAAGGGTGAAAAAAATCAATGAATCAAGAGGATACAACCTTGCAAAACACGTGGATTCACCAGGCGAAACCATGGTCGTTGATCATAGCTGCAGGATTTATGCTTGCCAGCTGCGTGTTAACTTTGGTTGCATTCACGCTCGGGAGTGGCAGGTTCGTGCCAACGGGTTCCATCCTTGGTTTTCAAGGTCCATCTTATTTTTACCTTACGGGGCTCCCCGCAGGGGTGATTGCTTTCATGCTTCTCGGAAAGGTGCTTGGTAGCATCAAGAGCATATCCGTGAAGGCAACGAGGGACTCGGTACACGTGTCGGAAAGAAAAATCTTCAAGAAAACGCGTTATACCATCTTGAAGGACGAGCTAAGGCTCGTGTCATTCAAGCACCTGCCCGGCCCCCGCTCGGTGGCTTGGTTCATCATGTCCTCACTTCTCTTGCTGGTATCATTGGAATTTTTGGCTGCCAATCCTGTATTTCAAGGAGTCGCGGGTAATGTCACCGCTTTCTTGGTGTTGGTGCTGCATGGCATCTTGATTGCCATTGCCATCACGGTGCCACTCCTGCATCCCGGTTTGAAGATCATGATTTTTACGTCATCTGGGAAATTCTTGTTACGGCTACCAGGGATATGTCAAGGGAAACGCGTTCAATCGCGATTCTTGAATATGATGGAGAAGGCAGCAGATCTTTCATTACAACCCTCAACGGGGGAACTCCACATGGCAAAAGGGGATATTAATCGAGCCATTGGATTCAATGCAGGCTTTTTCTGTCTTGGAGTAATTGGCATGGTTGGTATCTTGCTCAACTCCAATGCCATCGTGGTTAATGTGGCGAGCGCGTGGATTATGGTGATGGTAGGAATCGTCGGGCTGTTAACAATCCCAAGAATGGATCAGTCATTGCTAAAGCACGTCCATGAGGTTAATGGTTCCACGGGCCGACCGTTGCCTGGTCGTCGATTCGTGCATCCCGCGTGCGCGTGGTTATTCGCAGTTTCCATGTCGCTGTTTTCCTACGTGCTTGGAAAATCCATGAAAGGCTGGTTCTTATCAAGCGGGGGAGAGATTTGGCGTGTAATGCTCCATGCTATTATCACCATCGTGTTCATCACTTTCACCTGCTGGCAATTCACCCTTCGATATCCCAGTATATCTTTCGAGATAAACGATAGTACCAGCATCATCATGATGCCCTTTCATTCCTCGGTAATTACCCAATCCCGACAACGGGTGTTACATTCCCTGCATTCAATCGATGCATCTAAGAGAATTGCATTTCTCCTGGCACCCGTGTTCTTGTTTTTGGTGTTGGGCATATTTTTTTAGGCAATGTTTTTAATTACATCCCGTGAGGGATTTTGAAGTAATCGTTGTTGGAGCAGGGCCTGCAGGGATCTCTGCAGCGTTTTTCTTCAATCACCTTTCTAATGCCAAGTTAGATACCTGCCTCGTCGAACGGCTACCAGCCGGGAGTTGGAAGGAGTATCACAGAAAGTGCAGGGAAGGAGTTAGCATGGGTTTTTTCGAGGATATTCATCCCATCGAAAAGCAACACGTGATCAATGAGATTCACCATGTTCATGAGTGTTGGGGGGGTGAAATCGAAACCATTTATCCGTCTTGCGAGAGAAAACCCGCCCCTTTAGTTTAGGGCGTGGTAGTGTACGACAAGAAGCTGTGTAATGGAATATGGAACCATGTATCACCAGCGTGGCGATACATGAAGCCAAACCGCAAGACAAGTGCGGATGCATACCCCGGGGTGCGTGGCTGGTAACGGCCGGGTGCTGGGTCCGGGGAACAACGTAGCCAAGCGGGAAGCCGCGATTCCCGCAAAGGAGCCAGGCAAGACTCCCATGGTA
>WJJB01000200.1 GCA_014729935.1 Candidatus Bathyarchaeota archaeon
TAATTTGCCATGGTTGAGGCCAGACCAGCCCATGTTGCGATACCTTCGTTGAACGACTCGTCGTCATCATCGTTTCCCCAGTGGTCGTGCGTGCCTCCATGGGCTTGCGCGGTCACCGCGTGCATGATCTCGTGCTCGACAACATTTTTCAATCCAACAAGACCTGCCATCCCGCCCGTTTGTCCAACATTGATGATGATGGTGCCATTTTGCCTGAAGCAAGCTCCTGTTGTATGATTTTGCGAGCTATTGGAAATGAAAATGTCCAACATGCCATCTGGTCCGAGCTCTGGTATCGGGAAACCCATTTGAATGTAGAAATCAAGCGAGAAATTAGCCATTTCCCAAATTTGTTCCCTGGTGACCCAGGAGGCTGGCGTGCCACGGGTGACGAACACGCTTTCGCCACCACCAAGACGGAAATCTTCCGTGGCAACACCTGGTAATTCAAAGGTGATGCCATTATGGACTCGCACTGGAATGATCCCATATTGCCACACCACGACGAATTCAAAAGCGTTAACCTCATTAGGGGAAGACAGGTTAACGTACCAGTTCGTGGAATTATTTAAATCACCACCCCACCGTTGCATGGATTCCATGGGGTCACCATTTGGAAGAATGCTTGCATCCCCAGCATCCCAGATAGTGGGATCCGTACCGTAAGGATCCCCTGGTGGTGCCATGCCGCTATAGTAGAAGTAATCGACAATACCTCCAGTATCATTTTTCAAGGCGATGAAATCATCCAACGGGTCCAAGTATGGAATACCTGCACCAGGTCCAAGATACATGGTGGCATGTCCATCCGATGCATCGAGATCATCGGCCCCCATTCCAAACCGGATCATGAGGTGAGAGTTGCCATACAGGTTATCCACTGGCATCAGTGGCAGGGAACCATGGGAAGTTTCAAGAGTCCATCCTGCCAGGTCATATGGTTGCTCGTCCCAAGTGCTGATTTCAATGTATTGATCATGGTCCGAGCCAGCAGCCTGCACCTCGTTAATGTGCACGTTCCCTGAGTAATGGAAATTATTGGTTCCGGTGAGCTCGATACCAGCATATCCATCACCTGTCTTGCCAATGCGAGTTTTGTAAAACGTGATGTTACCCATGGTATTCGGGTCGATGTTGATGATCACGTCCTTGTGCTCAGGCCATTTGTACTTCACCCGATGCTCGCTTCCATCCTTGTGCTTGAACACGGCAGTGATCACGAACCGGTTGCTCGCATTAATGTCAAATCGGATTGAGAACTTTTGTGTTTTACCCGAGCAATTCACGAATTCCTTGTCCGTGCACCATGGCCCGACGTAATTCGGTCCATCGTGTGTAACAACTCCGACCCCTGGGGGCGGGACTGCTTCCCACTTGTGGGTGAACGGGGGAAAGCCATTAGCCTTCGTGGCGGAGCCATCCATGGACCACACGTAAAACTCGTGCCACAGGTCCTCAAATTTCTTGCCGGTTACCTTCTCGATCGCCCTCTCGTAACCGCAATTCCAGCCCTTTTTGTCCTTGGAATACCAAGTTTCCACCCGTTCCAAGATCTTCTTGAACACGGAAGGCCCACCATAGGTCTCGTTGAGGAACTTGAAGAACATGCCCCACCCGATGTAACTACTCCACGTGTTTTCGAATGGGAATAAGGAATAAGTGTGGGTGTTCGTCCAATGCTCCCACCAGTTATGTGAGCCTGCATCCTTCAGGTATTGCATGGCTTCTGTCCACGTGAGGTTATAATTCCCCATGGTTGAAGTAATGCCTCCCCATACCGCCATGCCTTCCGTAAAGCCGTTATCCTTTTCCGTGCCCCACCTGTCGGCTGCGCCCTCTGCCGATTCCGATGCTTGCACGGCATGCATGATCTCGTGTTCCACCACGTTTTTCAGCGTGACATTTCCCGCCATGCCCGACTTGCTCCCGATGGTGATCTTGATATTACCCACCCGCGAGCAACTACCCGTGGTGTAGGTCTTGCTGGCATTGTAGCCAATGGTTATCTTCATCTTGCCATCACGTCCAAGGTATGGAGATGGTAACCCAAGATTCTTGTAGTACTTGAGAGTGTAATCCACCATTTCCTTGATTTTATCATTACTTGTCCACGGGGCAGGAGTGCCCGTGATCATGACGTCACCAACCAAACGGCTGCTGTATTCAACATTCTTGCTACCATCATCATCAGGCTCAATGGAGCTCAGGCCGTTCCCGAGGACCACGGGAATGGACCACCCAGCACTGGCATTTTCAACGACGAATTCATCAATATTTGCTGTAGCTGGCGTTTTCATCCTGAAAATCCAGTTTGTCTTATTATCAAGGTCTTCTCCCCACATCTGCCACGATTCTTCGGGTGCTCCAGGGATTGATTGGATGCCGGAACCAGTCCAATCTGCTTGTGGATTATCAGGAAGACCGCTACCGAAGTAAATGTAATCGAGGATCACTCCACTAGATGTAACGAGACTGTACCAATCATCATCGGTGTTCACATCCAAGGTAGATTGGTATATGGTGACCTTCTTGTCGCTGGCATCGAGTTCATCAGTGCCAGTTCCCCTTCGTAGGATGATGTATGTCAAACTATCCAAGTTTTGTATTTTTGGTAACGTGATGGAATTTCCATCGCTTTTTATTTGCCATCCCTCGGTGGAAACACCGGGTGCCTCCCAGCAGTAAAGCTCTATGTATTCATCAGCGGGATTCACTGCGTCATTGACCTCTGAAAACGTGATGGAGCCTGGTACCACGGGATTTCCACCATCGGGAAGAAAAAACGCCAATCCGGATATCGCGCCAATGGCCACTATAACGATGACTGAAACGGCGATTATTTTGTTCTTCTTTCCTCTGTCAACCATGTATTATCACTTTTCCTTGATGTAACCATTTTAAACAAGAATTGAATTGAGATTCAGGAATATGCATTCCTGCAAGATCAAGGTAAAGGTCATGTCTTAAAAAGGAGTGGAAAGGGGATCGATTTGGAACCGTGGTTGCTGGAATCCTTGATGAATCTGCTGTGGGATGGTTAGAACATGATTCCAAAGAGTTTCATGAAGAATTGCGTGATGCTCAAGGAGGCACCGGGAACGCACAAACCGATTAAAGTTGATAAATTGTTTATGAAAGCTCCAGTATTCACGGTGCTCCTGATCGTTTTTACCGAGGGTCTATCAAGACAGTCCTTGATTTTTCCGAAGAAATTTTTTACCCTTTGCCACCTTGGATGAGGATGCTCTTCAGAATGCTCCAGAAGGATACCATCCACGATATTGATGATCCCCTGGATCTCTCCTTCAGTTATTTCAGCTAATTTTTGCTCCACCATTTCCAACTTCTCCTCATCATTGGCAATGTTTTCAAGTTCTTGGATGAACTCGTTCTTGTTATCCTCGATGAGGTCGTTCCAAAAGGAAAGGAATGCTTCTTGCAATCGGATGGATAATTTGCTATCACGTTTCAACTGGCTAATCCCGTGACCCATGTTCTCCAAGGTCTTCACGATCGTGGATAAATCCTTGAAATGATGCTCTGTTTCACGGACGTGGGTTTCCAGGAGATTAATTATATTCTCCATCCTTGAATTCAAGCTTTGATATATTTCTTCCGTGATTTTTTCAACTTGCTCGGTGGTTTCATGAGCTCCATGAGCCCTAGAGGAAATTTCTTGTTTTAATGCATCGACGCTATCCAGGTTCTCCTGCACTAGAGCGAATAGCATCTCACCTTGCAATTTCATCGCGTGGTGCATGTCTAGCATTTTTTCCTGCATCACTGAAAGCTTACCATCCTGTTGGTCGAAGAACTCTTTTAGCAGCTCGTCCTGATTGAACATGGTATCCCTCATGTGCAACCAAAAGTCGAAGATATCAAGAATGAGTTGCCTGGTGGATCCCACGTCATTCAAGATGAGAGTGATGTTATCCTTGAGTTCATCTTTCAACTTGAGCTCACGAACCTCATTGGTAAATTCATCCAAGATGGAGTGGAAATGCTGGCCGATGGGAAGTTGATCATCATTCAATCCCGATTGATCCATTGTCCCCTCCATCCAGTTAACCATTGGTGGTTGGGGTAAGATGCATTGCTCGAACGACTTCCCATTGATGGTTCCAGGCACGCCACCCACGAGACAAAATAGTAATTCCGCCTCTCTCAAGTTCTCATCGGGAATGAGTTTCAGGATAACTTGGATCTCTTGAAAACCACCGAGCGTGAACGATAAACTTGAAATTTCCTTGAGCGGAACGTATTCTCTCTTTGCAGGGGTTCTTTCTCCGCTTTCATGGTTCCAATACTTCAATTCTATTGTATCGTTCATGAAATACTTGATATAGGGGAAATTGGTCAGGGAGATGTCATCGATGGTATTGGTGCCAGTATTGAAAATGGAAAGTTCCAACGATCGCCATGAACCTTCCCATTTCTTGATATCCCACCTCAGGCGGGTGGCTTTTATCGCCCTTTCCTCCTCGTTGGTAATGGATCCCTTGGCGTGAACTTGCCTGCGCATCCATGGACCAGATACAATTTCCCCATCATCTAGAAAGACTTGAATTAACGCTTTCAACTTTTCCATGCAATATATAGGCTCAAGTTCAATTTCCACTACCTTGAATTCACCAGGTTCCATCATGCAAGGATCTTGGAGAATGATTTGATTCCCTTGAACGCTTGATGCGTTCATGGTATCAATGATGGTTATCATGGAAGCAGGGAGCACGTGTATTTTTTGGAATGAGCTTACTTTCTTGTCATCGTTGAACATGTACACGAGCAGAGTATTTACGGATCCCTCGATCAAGAAAGGTGCCTTTAGTGCAGTTTTTACGAGTATAGGTATTCACCTATCATTCATGCTATTCACGATATTATGGTTTTCTTGTTGGTGAGGTTATATTTACATTGCGAACCAAGTTGTTCCCACCTGATTTATATTACCGCCATGGAATATGCATAACGTGGACCAACTAGCTTAAAAACCTGAGGAAGAAAACAGGAATAAAGGAAAAAAAGTCCACTGCAAGGCCAAACCTAATACCGGGAGAATCACATGATCGTGGCATGTTACATATTGCAAGATGGTATTCTAGTCGAGAAAATTACCACGGAAGATGCACGTGATGGTCAGTTTCGAGATGTGATCAAGGATAGAGCCCCTCATTTCGATAATAGCATCATCATGGAATATAACTTCCTGAAAAGTGCATTGGGCGAGGAAAATTATGCCCGTGTAAGTACTGGATATAGCGTTCACGTCACTAAATGTGATGATGATCTCGCGCTCATGTTCTTGAATGCCGGTTCGGAAAAGGCAGATCTTGTTTCAAAAGCCGTACAAAAAATCAAGCGAGAATTCATGGCGTATTACACGTCGAGCAGATCGATTGATTTTCGACAACCAGCAACCTTGAGCGCATTCGTGCCCCGCTTGAAACGCTTGATGGAAACTGCTTCCGATAACATGAAAGGAAGCCTTCTCACGCGCGTGAATGAAGTTCCCCTCCCTGATGGAACTGAATTAGTGAGCCTGATCATGCAAAACTTGCATCCAGTTGAGATATCATTAGCAATTATGGAAATCGTGCCATGCAATGGTGTTCCCTGTCCCATCAAGCTCGAATCAAGACATTTCATCCATCAAGATCATGGTTGTATCTTTACTAAACACCCCAATATAATGCCACTTGAGGCTCGGGAAATCGAGTTTACCATGAGTGAGCCGGAGGAGCCCAACATGTCATGTGATTTCGTGCTTCATTATGATATCCTCCATTCTGGGAACGATAGCACTGCTGCCACCGCCAGGGTTTATCAATTAAACAAAAAATAGGTTTTCAATCATGAAAATAACGGCTGTAACTCTCGAACTCTACTGGGGCGATGATTTTCGAGAGACGATAGAAACCAATACAATAAAAATCAAGAGGGAGAATTATAAATACCGCATTACCTATACCATTAAGGATCCTCCAAATACAATCACTATCAAGGATTTAATTCCTAATGAAAGTGAAAGAATAAATGCAGTTAATCCAACATGTAATCTTGGTAAGGAATTCCTCCAAGACATGAGTTTTGATCATGATAATAAGACGTTACATCTCCAGCTTAAAAGGATCCCCGAGAATCCGGTGGAGATTCAAATGGGTTTTCGCTTCCCAGCAACCGTGAAGGAATCCATCGAATTCAATCCAGAACTGAATGACCAACCTGTTGCAACGAATTCTTGGCATTTCTTGCCCCTAGAGCCTCCCGTGGTTTTTGAGAATATTCGGACGTATCCTGATGGATCTAGTGATGATAGCTTTCGTCTTTCGTTCGAGATACGTAATTTGGGAACAGGGGAAAGACGAAGTTTTTTCATCACGGGATTGCCCAAGAAAGATCAAGCAGATTTGAAACTGCTAAAAATAGATGGGAATAAGCCAAAAGATGAAGAATGGAAGTTCTTGGCTGAGGAGGGCTTCTTGAAGATAATCCATGGCCTAAAACCTAATGGAACGATGGAAATAGAAATGAAGGTCAGGAAACTTAGTAGTAGCATCGTTAATAACCAAGAACACTGGGATGATCTATTCAAGAATACCTTTAACCTGTACGAGTGCTCATCCAAGGAAGAATCACGCTTTGAAGTCCAATATTTTGATTACAGGAAACGGACCATGAAGGCAAAGGTTGAACGGATGGAACTGGTATTGGAATGGTCCAAGCAAAACAATGAAGGAGCCCCTGTTGAAATACTCCCGCGGTCGTTGATCATCAATCATGGTGGTGCTAAGAATCTCTTCGACGACAAACGGGTCAGGCAAATTGAACGAAGTAATGAGATAAGCAAATTCACGAACGGTTGGGTTTACACGTTTGATGATATCAGGAGCGATCTCCATGATCGAATCGAATTGCGACTCTCGGGGAAAGCTCGCCAGGAAGATTTTTCCAAGGATATTACCTTTGTTTATGAATACTTGGAATACTGGCGACACGCGATAAATATGCAAGTCGAAATAGGAGAGAATGCATTTGGCACAGTGCAGGAAAAGCACATTTTCAATAGCGATTATGCGAGAAACGCCGATAAATGGTTCTGGATGTTGGAACGGGATCCAGGTAGCGAAACAATATCAAGTATTGTGTATCATTGCTCGAGAAGCAATTCCAGTTTATGTAGAGAAAGATCAAAGAGAGACAATCTCATGGAGGATGATGTGAGCCAGTTTGTTGATGCCATTACTCCTGATGAATCCGAGAACGTGATAGGAGATTGCGTAACTTGCATGAGTGAAAACGCCCATAATCTACTTTTCGTGGTTGGTTCAGATGCGTCTCTCTTGATATCCACATTGAAAAGCTTGAAATATGATGCGGAAACTCCAATAAGCGACATATTCTCTGGAGTGTTTCTCGTGAATTCCCGCAGTGAGTCGAATTTGGATATCCCTTCATTTTCTACTGCAATAACTCATTTCATGGAGGAAAAGATCAAGGATGAGCTGGCAATTCGATCGTTTAATATATTGAGCCCATTAAATGATAATATACGATCATCCAACCTTCCAAGGAAATATAACTTGGATCTCAATAGAAAAAATAGCTCGAGTGCCATACATCTCAGTTCAAACGCTCCCAAGGAGAGTAATTTTCTTTTTCTTCACCATCCCCCAGAAAATATGGACAGAACCTCAACCCAGTTTATCTCTCAATTTTTTGAAAAATGTGATGATGGTAAAATCGTGCTCTTCATCGAATTCGCGGTAGGAAATGGTGAAACCATCAAATCCATCATCAAGGATCAATTCAAGCCATTAATTCACGCGATTATTGATTTACAATCATCAGGTGAAAAGCGTAGTGATGTACTCGTCCCAAGGCTATTAGAAAGTGTTTGTGGAGCATTCGAGAAGAATTTTAACAATACTAATGATTTCTGGGACATCTTCAACCAATTCTTGATGAACCTGCAAGATGTAAGAGCTAAAATCATGTTGGATTTCGATGGAATAATTGAAAGATATACGCCCTAACATAAACAAAACTGAATGATTCCCCCCAAGATGTGTTAGTTCTCGTGATAAAGAAAGGCCAATCCTGCAATTATACAATTATTGATGGTTGCGAATCAAGGCAGTTTCCCGGGTATCATGAATTCAAGATCGTGATCTCTCACGATATCGAAGTTGAGCTTCCGAGGATTTCGATGGTGAAAGTTTTCGATTCAAGGATATTGATTCATGGAATCATGGCGGTACGATTGGAGGGGATCATCACTTTTGGCTTGATAGATTCCAAGATCTTGCGCCAAGCACGGATTTTAGTGCCAAAGGACCATTTAGAAGAGTCGATACTGGAACCCATTCAGGTGATCAATCCTTGGACCAATGAAGAATTATTGAATATTAATCTCTTGAACCCTCCAAGCAAAATAATTACTGAAATGGGACATGGCATGAAGAATGCCGATATCGCGGGCGATGCCATTCAAGTTCAGGTTACTGCTCGACAAATCATCCCCAGCTTCAAGAGAATATATGAATATTTTGGTAACCCCACGGTTGCATCACGGTTTTATCCTGAAAAGCTCCATGAAGTATTTGCAGTGCTTCACGTCTCGGTCATGAATGGAACGAGAGAAGTAGAAGGATTAACAATTCACTGGGAGATCTTGGATGAAAATGATAATCCCATTGCAAGAAGAATGGAACACCTGAAGAATATCATGCCTGGAACCAGAAAACATTCATGCGTTCCCTATTTCTCATTGCGGGCATTCACGATCTTGGAGCCGATCATGGGAATGTTAAAAATGAAGATTTCCAAGAAGGGATGCGTGATTCAAAGGTTCGAGGGAGAGATCGAGGTCGCCTCCATTAATACAATGGCGTGGTATCCATCAGCAATAACGAAATTAGTTCCTAAACACGATCTTGAAACCTTGGATGATTTGCAACTCTTGAAATTTATCACGTGTTGGATTCCCACCAGGAACCGGTTATTATCCACCCGGGTATTGCAGCAGTTTACCAGCATGGAATTAGGGGCCATTTACAACGTTTTCAGGGAGGCTGAAACCGCGTTCAAGAATTTTCTTTCCATGGTGGAAAATGACATGCAATCCCGACCCATCGGCGCGAATCGCCTGATCCTCTCCTTCCTGAAAACCCTCCACGAATGGAAGGTCATGGATAGCAATCAATTGAGTCACGGGAATCATGCCTCCGGGTTCCGTTTATCCGAAGAAGCGTTCATCGAGGGAATAATAAACGAGACGCAACATATCCGGCATCCAGAGTTCACGATACTCGAGGGAACCGGCAATTGCATCAATCTTTCCATTCTTTTTTGCACCTTCATATCGTTCCTGGGAAGAGCAAATGAAATATCACCTGGAATTGCAATCGCTTGGATCAATCCTGGAAAAGCAGGCTCAATCCTCCACGCGATGCCAGGAATCACGCGTGATGGCAAAACACGAATTTTCAACATCGCCAATCCACGGTTATGGGAAGAATGGTCGGATGATGATGCGTACATCGAGCTATTGGAACAGGATGCCAGCAAGATCTTGGAATTGGCAGGAGAAAATGAGGTTGA
>WJJB01000201.1 GCA_014729935.1 Candidatus Bathyarchaeota archaeon
ATCGTGTGCCCTTATTGCAAGACCACGAACTTGATTTAACCCGATAGTGCCGTGCTCTCTTCAAGCACGTCAATAATTCGAACTAAAATCTCCTTTTTTTCAAACTCGTTGTTAACCTCCTGAATCAACGTGAGGGCACGAGATAAGCATTTCTCGCTCTCAATCATCTCCCCCTTCAGTAAAAATCCACGTGCTGCATGGACGAGTAGGTGGCATTGTCTTGAAATACCCGGCGTGTCCTCGATAATACCACGGACATCGCTTGCGTGAATTGATTCCATGGAATGGATTTTTACATCAATCAGGAAATGGTTGATGTCCATGACGTGTTCACTAATGATCATGTTATCCAATATCACCGGCGCGTTTAATGCCATTATTTCCGTCGAGATTGCTCTCACGCATGTTTTTCGTTCCAAGAAATTTCTCCCCATTCTTGAAAGAAGGATTGCCTTGAGAGAGGAATCTCGCCTTTGGTTGATAACGTCCACCATGATATCAAATGTTCCCCCCTCTATGGTTTCCACGGAATCCTTCAGGATATCTAGAAGGCGCTTGACGATGCTCTTGAAAAAATGTCCATCTGAAAGATGTCTCGCGATTTCAATCACTTGTCTAATAATGCTATTCAATTCACGATCGGTGCCGTATATCTTCACGAGTTGCATGAATTCCAGCAATACTTGGCAATGACTTAACAAGCCTTGATGATCTCTCGAAAATTCGATGATATCCTTGGCTTCCTCGCTCTTCCATGTATTCTCACCTCTTAGGATGAAAAGGATCTTCAAATAATTACGTATCATCAATGCCCTTGAAAATTCACCTTCTTGCTCATGCACCATGCACTTCAGGTTTCCCAGGATGCTCGAAATTTCCCCATCATTCTTCGATTGCTTGTAATGCAATGCTCTTGCAACTGATATACCAGACAAGGTTGCCGGGTCATGAATTTCCCCCAATAATGCGGTAAGCTTTGATTTTAAGCCTTCATCGGCTGTCCTTGTAACAATTGGCTGGAATGCCACGTGGATTTCCTTGATTGCCTCTTCCCGGTAATACGATGTCGTGATGTTCCTCGCAAGGGTTGAGAGTATATCGATCACGCCACTAAATCCGTGAACCTGGGTGATCATGCAAACCTTTTTCACGAGATCGAATTGCAACTGGTCAAGCCTTGATGTATTTATAAACCTATATGCATCACGAAGCTGGATAACCCGTTTTTCAATTTCCTGCTTGAACACGGTCTCAATTTCCAAGCTATCCAATTCCGTTATGGCATCTATCAGCACCTTTAATCTGTGAGAAGCAATTGAGATTTCGGGGACAAGGCTTAAGCCATGATCCCGCAACCTCGGGATTCCAGAATGGATGAAACATGAAATCGCGTCCCTCAAGGATGCCGAACGAGCCAATGATTGTGGTTCCCTGCTAATTTCGCCATGAAACCATGCGTTCAACACATCTAATCGTGATTGATCGCTTCCTGAGCAATCAGCCGAAAAAAACCTGATAAGCCGAGCGCCTAGCTCGATCTTGGTGGAAAAGTATGAGAATTCCAGCAAGCACGCTTGAACGCGTGGAATGATGCGCTTCACCCTAATCACGGCATCAAATGCATCATGGTTTTTGATTCATGTTCCCCAGTCTCCAGTGAAAAGTCAATACTCTCCAGCTAATTTAACGTCTTGATATGGCGAGACATGGATCCCCATGTCAGTAATGAATTGCTTCAATCCGTCACCATCCAAGTTGTTTTCCTGTGCTTCCACGAGGTGCAGGATGAACTCCTTCAATATATACTTTTTCTGTCCTTTCAAGTATTTTTTCTTTATGTTCCTGTATGCCTCTCGGATGATATCTGCCATTGCCCATCCCTTCTTTGCAAGTTTGAATGGTGCAAGCACGTCTTTTTCGAATTGTAACAACTCAATTACTCGCTTGTAGTCTTTGAAAAACTTATCGATATATTGGGGCACATTCAATCCTTGCCCATTCCAATGGATGGTGGCATTCATGCCGTTTCGAGCAACGTTCAACCTGTCCTGAATGTATTGCTGGTGGTTGTATTGCTCCCAAGCTTTTTTTCCAGCAATTGCACCAATTGTTACTGTCTTAATGATGAAAAAACCAGCAATAATGTATTCTGGCAGGTTGGAATCACAAACGCGAATTTCCAAGGTGTGTGGCTTCTTTCCCTTTGGGGGAGAATAGTAAAGCTCGTGGAATGGCTTCGTGGTCTTCATTGCACCGATCTTTTCCCGCGAAATTGCCCTAAACATGGCGGGTCCATTATGTATCAATCGATTTGATGAAAAACTCGTGTCTGCGCCCCGCAATAGTGATGAATTTGCCAAAATGGCAATGAGAAAAGGTACCTGCTGGTGAATCGCCACGGCTACTTTATAGAGCACGATGTCATCAATTTCGACGGTATCTTTAAACCCCAGGTGGTAGTGCACACCTGCAGTATCTAATTCATCGGTGAAGGAACCGAGTAATGCGATTTGGCGGTTTCTCGCCTCCGCCATATTCATGGAATATTTCCGCAAGCTGGATTTCATCCTGAATGCTGCCTTGTTGATGGATGTGAATACGGGCGAGTTGAATTCCGAACCAATCGTGACATCGTTGGTGAAATTCTCGTCTAGTTCCACACCCACCTTGTTATCGGGATAGAAAGGGGCCTGGGCAAGGATCTCAAGCCTCTCGGTATCAATGGTAAATGATTCAACCTCCATCCCTATCGTGGGAATGAGTAAGGTGACAATTTGCTTGGTATCCCTATTCTCGTGGAGGAATACCGAGCATATTGGACATTCGAAGATCTGGGGATATTTCATACCCTTTATCTGCGCGTTGCACTCGGGGCAGTATTTCTTCATGAAAAATCTCCACTTCCTCCTTTATCAACCCGATGGGGAGCAAATAGTTGAAATCATCTTGATGATGTCACCGGGGGCATCCTCCTGCAGGAAATGGGAGGCATCATTAATCCGCTTCACTTGGATACCTGGTAATAGTTTTTCAGTCCATCGCTTTATGATGGAGGGGGGGAAGACGGGGTCTTTCATCCCCCACACCAGCAATTTCTCCTTTGAATGGAGCAAGTGCATATTTTCCCGCACGTGTTGCATGGCAGGGGCACTAGGATGGGAAAATCCGATGGGAATATCCCTTGGAAAGGCAAGAGCTCCGATGCAATACCGTTCATTCGGGAATGGGGCAGTATATGCTTGTAGCATGGTATCATTAATGACCTCTTGGTGGTGGATGGATTGCTTGAACAAGAAGGGGACCGTATCTTTCATGTTGGAGAACATGGCTTCATATACTCCCCGGTCCTCGAGGTCCTGGTACCATGGCTTTGTACCTCCCCGGGCAACACCGATGGACGTGTTCATGATTACCAACCTTGAAATTCTTTCAGGATATTCCACGGCGAATCCCAAGCCGATCGGACCCCCCCAATCTTGAACGACGAGAGTGATATCGTGGAGATCAAGTTCCATCATCAAGGAAGTGAAGTTATCTACGTGTTGTTCCATGACATATTCCATGCCTGCTGGCACGTCACTTTTTCCGAAACCCACGTGATCAGGTACCACCACGCGATGTGTTTTCGAGAGGTGTTTAATGAACTTCCTATACAAATACCCCCATGTTGGCATGCCATGCAGGCAAACGATTGGTTCTCCGGTTCCCTCGTCAACATAATGCATGCGATATCCATCAAGGGACATGAACCGTGGCTTGTAGGGAAAGGAACCGTTGAAGGTCTCATCTTCCATGTACCGTCTTTCCATGACTTATCACGAAGCATTGATGTCGCATTCCTTTATCTTTCTTTGCGAATCTAGAAGGCGTCCTTTCTCCGCACTCAGGAAGCCCGATCAAATTCATTCTCGATTTTTTGCACGATCTTGATATCATCTTGCATTGGATGATCGCATTGGTGTAAATACGACTTTTACTTGCAATACCGGTCCAATAAGATGGCGTTTTTCTACCTCACGCGTCCAATCTTGAATTTATCATTTTTGCGAAAGAAAAAACGCCCCTTTAATTAATTTAGGGCGTGATAGTTCAATTCTCGCACCAGTACAATGCCACCCGTATCGGAGTCGAAACACGCGTCCCAAGCGCGGTATGAAATGGCTCAGGGATCCAACGCGCAACGATCCAGTGATTGAGCTGCATACACGCCTGAACCATGATCCCTCGATTTACTTGCGGAAATCGGTGGGAAACAACTTGAAGGATCTCTCAAAATACATGCCCGTGAAAGTTCTTGACACCATCGAACGTTGGTTACGGGAGGGGAAGTAGTTACAATCCAAGGCACAGGAAAAAGCACTCCTGTGGACAATATATCAAGCATTGCATTGGTTGAAACAAAGGAACCACGCTTTCACGACAAGATACGTTCACTTGTCGGGCAAGATTACTTGGATTATTTTGACGAAAAAAGGAACAGGTGGGCGGTCCCCCGAGAAGGATAGCTTTCAATGGGACCATACCCTGATATATTTGCGTGCTACTCCTGCATGACTTTCCGGGTGAATGACAATTGGAACGGATTGTCCGTTTTGATGATTATCTCAAACTCGTGTTCCTTGCCCGGCTCGATATCTTCAACGGGAACGAAAATCTTGATCTTGCCACCAACTGGAATGACATACCCCGCAAATTCCTTGGCATTCTTGTATGTAAAACTCTTGTCTTCGTCAACCGTTATCTTTAGATTCTCTTTAAGAGCTTCTTTATCAACCGGTTTGCCATCTATGCTGGCTTCGATGTAATTCTCAACATCGTCCGGGACCTCGTCCACGCTTAGGGGTGAAATGACATTAATCATGGTGATTTCCAAGCCCCCGTTGATTTTCTTGACTGCATCCTTTGGAAACATGCGCTTCATGATGTATTTTGGAATATAACTCATATCTCTCACGTCGTCTTTCTAAAAGCACCTGTGTGCACAAAGACACACCCATACATGCACTTGAAACTATATATTTTTTCGTTAGGTTTTGTTTTAAAAGCAACACATGGAAATTTTATATGGATCGAAGGTGTCCTTTTGTTCAAGGTTAGTAGGTATTGAGGTGTATATTGTACAATGGCAATTAACTGGGAGAAAGTAGAAAAGAAACCTGAGAAATTTCACAAGGTAGCAGGGCAGATTTTACTGGATTACCGCGCTCGGGAGAAATCGATGAATTCCGTCATCGAGGAACTAAAGAAGAAATTGGAAGATAAAACTGACACGGGTAGCACCCTCAAGGCAGATTTAGAAGCATCCAAGGTAAAAATTGAAACTTTGGAGGAAAAAATAACCAACTTGAAATCTAAGGTCTCGAGCAAGGAAGATGCAAAT
>WJJB01000202.1 GCA_014729935.1 Candidatus Bathyarchaeota archaeon
ACGAGTTTCACGTCACATACTTCTTCCTTGAGATTGGGGAGCAATCGATCCACGATTTCAACTTCCTTGATCGGAAGCACGTTCATGAAGATTTCATCGATGGAGGTAATAGCACCTTCCAAGAGCATTTTTCCAACCCTGGTTTTTGGTTCCCACTTGGGAGCCTGTCGTCTGAAGGACTTCCGTCGTGGTCGGCGTTTTCCTCGCCTTGAGTTTCCATTTCCCATGATCATCACTTTTTGTTATCAGGCATATTCCTTGTCTATTTTTTTCAAAATTGCGTCTACTTGGCTGGAGATCTTGCTCGGATCGACACCCGCTTTCTTGTAAGCTGAAAATTGGTTGTCAAAGGGTGAGGAGTCTTCTTCTTCGGGTTTCTTGTCCTTGATTACCTTTGCAAAATTCTCAATATGTTTTCCCTTGAGACGTTCTTCATCCGGAAATACATCACCTGAATGGGGAACATCCATTCCAGCGTCGATCACGCCCTTGAGTGCCGCATAGGTTCTTTCAAGATGCACGCGCAATCCAATATCTGCAATGCAATCTCCCGCGTTAACCTTCAAAGCTTTCTTTCCGAGAAGGTATCCTGTCAAGTATGCCGCGGGAACGTTACCTCGCCCGAACTTCCAATCATATTTCTTTTCCAATTCCTTGCTCGTGGCAGATGTGAGAATGATGTCACCCTTCAAGTGGGCATCCACCACTTGGCACACGATGTTTTTAACCGAGGGGCGTATCACCACCCGGTTTTTACCTGAAAGGAGTAAATTTCTCCTGAGATAATAATTCGTTTTTCCTTCTCTCCTGCGTCTGAAATGGACGCGGTAGGATGGACCTTTTGCCATGTTATTCATCTCGATTGTATTAAATTCATTTCTTGTCTGATCTCAGGTCTCCGTGAGCCTGCATGTATTGCTTCAAGTTTCTCGCGCTCTTGAACGTTCCACCTTTGGAGAGGTAATAATATTTCTGGTATACTTGGGTTGAGATATGTCCCTTGTCTCTCAAGTTTCTCAAGAAAGCGCGCATTTTCCTGATCCGGGCAATCCATTCTTTTTTAGGCTGCGTTCGTGCAGATTCCTTACCTTTCTTGGAACCTTTGCCTGATTTTCTACCTTTTTTCCTTTGTTCCTGGTTTCTTTTTGCCCGGGATCTACTCACACCCTTTGGATAACGTTTCCTGATGATACCGTCGTTTATCAAGCCGCGAATGTCTTGCATGGTGATTGCGGTAGCGATTTCGTCTAACATGTATGGATCAAGGTAGACGCGGTTGACACCGCAATTCAGTGCCTTTGCAGCCAATCTACGCTGTGCTTTGAGATTCATATTCAATCCTCACTCTCTATCTCTTCTTCATCCATGTCGATATCATCTAGATCCAAGTCCTCATCCTCGTCCAAGTCCACATCATCAAAATCGAGGTCGTCCAGATCCTCTTCAGTGAGCTCGATATCATCAATTTCACCAGTGGTGACATCAACATCACTGAGATCGAACTCACCACCAATTCCTTCCATTTCTATCTCTTCCTCAACTGCGATTCGTGGATTGAGCAGTTTGAATCCCCTGGCGATAATCTCGTCCTTTAATTGAATTTTTTTCCTGCGACCAACTTTCGACGCGATCATGATAGCGTGTTTTTTTGGCTTGAGGTCATCAAGCTCTGAATCATTATGCACGAGAACTTGCTCGTATCCCGATGGATGCAAGCCCCTGATATCCCGGGGGGTGCGATATCCAATGGTTGGACTGACGGGAAGACCCCCTTTGGAACCTCGGTGCTTGATACGCATTTTTTGTTCAATTCCCCTCGGTTTTCTCCAAGTGGTATTGAGACGAGCATATCTCCAGGATTCCCCGCGCCTGAATTTCTTGCGCTGTTTTTTCTTGATCTTTTCCTTGATTTTTTCCCGTTCTGTTTTCATTTTTGATCATCCTTCATGAATATGCTTTCACGTCTTCACTTTCCAGAACACTTGATCACCAACCAATTTCTCATAGACGTAAATACCATCCTGGAATATGCGCAAGTCCTTATCCTTTATCTTGCATTTCAGTTGGATATTAGCCGCGTTTTGACCGACTAGTTCCTTATCGGAGCCTTCGATGATTACATCTTCCTTGGTTGTCTTGATATTGACATCGCCTCTAATTGGAACCACGCGATGCCCTCTTTCGCCGATGAAATTCTGGATCTCTACATTATTGCTTTTTTTATTAACTTTCACCGTGATCGGGAAGTGCGAGTACACTATCTTAAGCTTGTAGGTGAATCCTTTGGTAACACCACTTATCATGTTCTTTATATGGCCTTCAAGTGTGCCCACCAATGCCAATTCTTTTCGCTTTGGTAATTTTGCTGAAATGGCGATGGTGTCCTCATTCACCACGGATAACTGAATATTTTTCGCGTGACGAAAGTCACGACCTACCGTGCCCCGTGGTCCCGTGATTTCCAGTTGCTTTCCTTCTAGCTTGAAGGATACACCTTCATCCAAGGGCACCTTCACTTCCCTGCTGATGTATGCGTACTTCACCATGTCTTACCACTTCCGATTGAATTATTTAATAGATGTATGCGAGGAGCCGTCCACCGATTCCTTTTTCCTTTGCTTCGTCATTAGTCATTATTCCTTGGTTCGTGGAGATGATGAGGTAACCGAAATTCTTGCTTGGGAGATATTTCATCTCCATTGATTCGATATCGTCCTTTTTCACCGGGAATCTTGGCTTGATAACGTTACATTTGTTGATTTTTCCGAGAAGTTCTACCTTAAACGTGCCACTTTTCCCATCATCTATGAATTCCACGACACCTATGTATCCAGTATTCATCATCACTTGGAGAATTTTGGAAATGAGGTTGGAAGCAGGATGGATGTACACGTAATTTTTGCTCCTTGCTTTTTCCGAGTTATTAATGATCGATAGCGCATTTGCGAGTGGATCGAGTAGCATGATTCTCACCTTAGGTTCGGTCAATTATACTTCCTGAAATTGAGCTCCTCGGAAACCTCCCTGAAGCAACGCCTGCAGATTTGCAAGCCGTATGTTCGAATAATTGCCCTGAAAGTACCACAACGCTTGCACCGGAGATTACCTGCTCCTACCTTTTTTTTCGGCATGATTTGATTCACCTATTTCTTGAATTTAATACCATACTTGTTCAATTTTTTCTACCACTTCTGCATCGAAATTTTCTTGCATGAAAAGCATTGCTTCATCCTTGGAAACGAATTGCCGGCGAGGTATCTTACTTGCTTTTGTTTTCCTGGTGCGCACCCGATAACCGGGTCGAACGATCCGAACCGACACATCGAACCCGAATATTCCAGTAGAGGGATCATACTTCATTCCAGGGAAGTTGATATGTTCCTTGACACCAAAGCTGAAATTACCATAATCATCGAATGATTTCCTCAGCAGCTTGTAATCTTTTTCCACCATTGCTCGTTTCAGGAAGCTCTTTGCCTTTTCCCCACGTAATGTAACCTTAACGGCAATATTTTCACCTTTCCGAATTCCGAATTCCTTCACGGATTTCTTTGCGGTGACAAATGCGGGAGTTTGTTCGGTCATCTTTTCCAAAACACTTGCCGCTTTTTGGAGTATTTCGCCGCTAATGCCGACAGCAATGTTCACTACTACCTTTTCCAACTTGGGCCTCAAGTTTGGATTTTTATCGTACATCGCGTGGATTTCTTGTTTCTGGATATTTGAAATTATGGACATTTGTCAATACACCTTTAACGGGCTAAACCGGGAATTCTATGATAGGTTTCTTGTCTCCAAGCACCATCACGAAATCAAGTGAAGTGTCGAAGGTGCTTCCCTCATCATCCAAGGTCACTGTATCTGCATTTGGACCAAATCGCTTCGTGATATCAACGATTTTTCCCATCCTACCGTTATTGACACCTGCTGTAACGATTGCAAGTTTTCCTTTTTCAAACTTCACGTGTTTTTTAATTTCTTGGGTTAGAACATCTATCTTGATAACATCGTTAACCTTATACACGTCTTCATCTGGCTTGATCGGATCCTTGACTGGAACGAGGATGTTCCGCCCATCGTGAAGGTTGAGCTGGATGGTGCCTTTCTTGAGCGTTGTTTTATTCTTAACCTTGCAGAGTTTAAATTCCGCATCCTTTGAGATTTCCACCAGTTTCCTGTAATAAGCGTTATCTGGCAAAATCCTGTATATCTTTTCGATATCGGGGATTTCTATCACATCCATCAACCCCGCGGGATATCTATGATCTTTTATAGGCTTTCCATCAACCTTGACCTTGCCCTCATGTAGAATGGCTCTAACTTCCTTGGCGGTTGTGGCGAGCTTCAAATGGTCCCTCATGATGTAGGTGAGAGTGAAACATTCTTTGCTCTTGTGTGGCCCAGGACTGGGTTTCGTTATGTACTTGTCGTGTTTCTTGGGAACTTTCCAGAAACCTGGCGTGTTTAGTCGTTTTTGGAACGTGCTTCCACCTTTTTTACCCATGATATGTCATCTCTTTTATTTACCCTTTTTTCCTTTGCCTGGTGCCGCTTTTGCTTCAACTTCTGCAAAATACAAGTCCCTATTGCGCCTATCAATGATATTTTGCCGCCATTTATCGATAACTCCCAGCTTCGTTATGATCACCTTGGAGGGATGAATTGGGTAATAATGCACAGATCCATCTGCCTTTTCACGACTCACTTCTTCAAGGACAATCTTGTAATTCTTCTGGTCGATGCGAAGTATCTTACCTTCAAAATCTCGAAACTGCCCCTTGACGACGCGAACGTGATCATCGACACGTAGAGGTAAACGCTTTATATTATACTCATCTTGAAGCATGTAATCCAAGCGTACGTTGAATTGCTTGCGTCGCTTGTGAAGCGGAGCCTTGAATAGAGCTCTTCGCTGCTTATTGGCTTTCTTTGAGCTTTTCATTATCTTTAATCCCTGTTTTTTTGATGGAATGATTAGATGATAATTGATGCAATTGATGCCAACCGTGGCCATAGGGTTGCTGCCTCGCGAGCAACAGGGCCAGAAATTTCTGTTCCTTTTGGTTCTCCATCATCGGAAACGATGACAATAGCATTATCCTCATATTCGATCCACAAGCCAGACTTGCGCCTGTAGTGCTGCTTCTGCCTGACGATGATGCCTTTCAAGATCTTTCGCCTCATGTCCGGTGTTCCTTTCTGGACGGCTACAACGACCAGGCTTCCAACGGTTGCAGCAGGATACTGCCTATGGCGATTTTTAAACTTGGGGACAGATATGATCCGAACGATCTTCGCGCCAGAATTATCTGCACATCTAACGACAGAACCCACTGGTAGCCCACGGGTTAACTTCGGATGGAAGATGACACCTTTCTTTCCTATCTTGCGTTTTCCCATCTTGATCACTTCTGGTCCTTGCCACTCGTCGTCCGGTTTTCCACGACGACGGAACTCACGGTCTTGCTCAATTTCCTCGTCTCCATGAATAGCACGGTGTCACCCTCATTCACCTCAATGCAAGGAGGGCAGTGGACATTTTGCTTGGAATTCCTGCGCTCATAGCGCCGGTACTTCTTTATCATGAAAAGATAATCCCTGCGGACGGTAACAGTCCTTTGTCGCTTCGTGCTGGTTACAATTCCCTCGAAGAGTCTCCCACGTAATGAGATTTGCCCGTGGAATGGACAATGCTTGTCATCACATTCTTCCTTGGGAGGGGTGACCGAACTGATACCTGTGTTCTTGGTTGCCATGTGTTTCATCACTTTCTTGCGATTATCGATTGGTGAGTCTAAATTGTCTCTTTCCGATGTTTTTCAACCTGTCCCAGGGACGCCCCACGAGGAGGTTCCCGCAGACGGGGATCTTCGTGCCATCGGGCACGGTGAATGTAAATTCATTGTGATCCTTGAGGATCGTGTTTCGTTTTCCATCAGGTTTCTGGATAACGAGCGTGTTCATTGTTTCGTCAATGACCACCCCCTTGGTTCCGATAACCGTGATGGCGGGTGAATCAGTTACCTTTACTTCCAAACCGATGAGTTCATGGAATAGGATATTATTTGCTTGGATTGGCACGATGGGTATTCACATGTATTGTTCTTCTCTTAGATCGAGATTGATGAAGGTCTTCAGTCGCGCAATCGTTTTTTTCAAGCTCCCTATCTTGCCTGGTGAATCCGTGGTATTACCCGTTGCAAGAAGGCTTCTCTGGTAGGCAAGTTCGGACTTGTATTCCTCGAGTTTCTTCATCTTTTCATCGAGTGACATTTCCTTTATCTTGTTTTTCTTCAGTTTAGCCATCGTGAATCACATTAATCGAGTTCAATCCGATTCTTCATCTTTATCTTTCGATTTCTTTTTCTTGCCACGTTTCTTCTTGTCTTTCTTTTTCTTATCCTTGCTGGATTTTTCTTCGTCGTCCTCTTCATCCACTGAATCATCATCATCGTCTTCCGATTGTTCATCCTCCTTGAGGATTTCCTCGGCATCGAGATCTTCATCTTCATCCTCATCGCCTGAATCGGCAGCATCCTCTTCAAGTTCTTCATCATCAATCAAGAGGTCTTCTCCATCGGCAATATCACCCTCGATTTTATCACTGAGCACTTCTTCGGGGGAGACTTCGATCGTTTCTAGCTCTTCTTCTTCCTCCTCTTCTATCTCGAATAGCATTTCCCGTTCAGCTTCTCGCTGGGCCTCCCGGAGCTTCTCACGGCGGTCGGGATCAAGTCCATCCCTACCAATATATTCAACATCCTTTGGATTATAATAATCAGGAGGAAGTATCTTTACCCTAATACCCAAGATCCCCGCTTTCAACTTGGCATGGGCGACACCATAACTGATATCCCTTACTGGTTCACCACATTTTATGATGATTCCTTGCCTCATCTTCTGGTATCTTGCTCTTTGGGAGGTAATTTTTCCGCTGATGATGATTTCAACACCCTGTGCACCAGATCGAATGATTCTTCTCAATAAGCCATAACCTGCCCGCCGGTAATGCTGCCCCCGCTCCAAGGCGTTCGCAAGTCGTTCAGCCATGATTTGTGCATTTAATTCGGGATTCTTCACTTCTTCGACGTCTATTTGCGGGTTTTCGATCTTGAAGTTTCTTGCAAGCACCTCCGTGAGGCGTTTCACGTTGGAACCCTTTTTCCCAATGACCAACCCTGGCCGTGCAGCCTCGATGGTCACGCGCGTGCCGAGTGGAGTTTTTTGCACGTCCAATTGGGCAAAACCAACGCCTTCTAGTTGCTTCTTGAAGAATTCCCGAAGTTGCATCTGGGATATTGCTTTTTCACAAAAGACTCTTTTGATGCTGGGCATGTTGATTCGTGTTTTTTGTTAGTATGGTGGATGATAGTGATGCATTAATGGTCAAGTCTAACGCATCCAATGAGTTGTAAAATCGTGAATACGATATAAACCATTGCGTGCGAAATTCTTGCATTATAATGTCTCCGAAGCAAAGGAATTGTCGCAATGCAAGCACCGCGAGTATTCCAATTCTCCCGGCTGGTCATGCCGTGAGAAGTGCTTGGGTAGGATGAAAGAAATCGGGGGATATAAAAAACGTTATTAATAAATCCATCCTCCAAATGGATTAAAGGGATTATCATTCTTGATTTTCACATGTGGTGCTGGGCTTCTCACCGCGAGTGCATCGCTGGTTCTACCACGAGCGAGCCTGAGTCTCGCGGCAAATCGTTCGGCCGCCTTCGAAAAGCGGTCCAGCGGGAAGGATGTCTTGGTCCTTGATGCAGGTTATGAATTTTCGGCCTTCTTCGGATTTTTCCTTGTTTTCTTCCCACATGTCGATGCGTTCCACCAACGAACCTATTGGAAAAGGAGCTGTTCACGTGAGAAATAGGAGAGTTCACGTGAGATATAGGTGCCAATATAGGATTGTGCCTGCAATCGTTGTCAAGGTGATGCCGATCCACCACGCCATGCGTTTCTTGATCGGGGTCATTATATCCATTAAAGACTTCGAAATGTCACCTGTATCCCCTTTACGCCCGAATAGCGCGCGTACCATGGATAGGTGAAGGCGCAAGGTCTTTTTGAACGTCCGGTTCAAGGCAAATGGTATGTTATACACGGTTCCATCCTGCTCGGTTACCCGCAGGCCAGGCCGTGGGTGGATCAATGCCAGTGAAGCCCATGCTGAAATACCTGCCATCGCAAGTGTCATTCCAATGCGTTGCATGAGCATTTTGGTTCCATCAAGACGGATAATCCATGAGATGGTTACCTGGTAGGCCGTGGCACACCATAGCAAGATGCACAAGAAGATGGAAAAGAAATCCAGCTTCCTAACCATCATCGATTTCTTCACATTCCTTATCTGCATGAAAGAAATCCTATCATTCATCCACCACAAGCGCCGGTGGAGGTGTAGCGAATGTATTTCCCTTGAATTGGACGCGGTATATTCACCATCCCGAGGATTCAATCCTTGCACGTGATAGCCGCGTGCCTTGGTGAAATCTCTCTGTAATGCTTGGATTGCCCACGTCACCCCGAGTACAAGCAATGTCCAATGAATGAACGCGCTTCCCATGGCGAATTGGTAATCCAAGAAAGCCAAGTTGACCCATGCAATGCCGATGAAGGCAACGCCAGTGACCAAGTTGAAGTAATAACGCTGGGTGCGACGGAAGGTATCCCCGCCAGGGCGAGTAGTAATAAATTCCCTGTTGGCATCCAAATCAAGAACGGATGCCATTCCATCCAAGACACTTCCTTTCAAGCGCACCGGTACAAACCATGATTCGAATATCGCATCCCCCGTTTCGATCTTCAGGTAAGAATGCGGGAATAGGACCAAGAGAAGCGCGATCACGGCGATCACCGCCCCCGTCATGATCCCCGTCCATGAAACGGCAATGGGAGTGGTGGAAGGATCTCCCGGCACCACCAAGAACGTGAATCCCTGCTGCAAGAAAAGTATTGCAGGTGGAAGGAGCAACAATAACCAGGCAGGCTTCGGGCCAGAATGATTATTTCTCAGGAACGCTCGTTTCACTTCCCCCCTTGGTATCTCGGTGGTCATGGTCACGATGCCCCGATGCTCGTAATAAGTGATGAAGTTCGGAGTGATGGAAATGCGCCCGAAATAATTAGAAAATAGGCTGCGCACGGCGAGAATGGCACCGGTAATACCAGGAAATACGCCATAAGCGTAAAAATAACTGGGGCCGTTATGAAAAAGCACGGCGCCCTCTGGAGCATTATCAATGGTGAATCCACCACCATGCACCATAAAATTAACGATACCTAGCGTCACCATGATCATGCCAGCCACGAAACGAATGAGATTCATTGAGACGAAATGCATCGACCGTTCAGGTGTTTCCCTATCTTTTTGCAACATCCGGGGTATCAAGTGATTGGCGCGTAACTTGGAATTGGACCGGGTGAGCCCCAATGCGATCAGGATACCTCCTGCCACCCCGAGCAAAATATCACCCGTCCAAGCCAAGTTAATCTCCCTTGGAGGGTCGATGAACTTGATCTCAACAGCAACAAGACCATTGAATACAACATTATCCAACCCGGTCACGAGTAATAAGATGGCAACGATGGCGAGCACTGTTCCACCAATGATGAATGCGATGCTGGTGATCAAGCGCCTTGGAACCATCCGATGTAATTGCTTCATGTCACGAGCCGGTAGCTCTTGACTTTGAAGCGGTTTTGATGATTCTTTCTTGGATTCACCATCAACCGTTGCATTTCCATTATCCATCATGGAAGCACCCCGAGGTACTTGCACAGCCAATATACCAGCAAAAAATCGATACTCATGGATTCTCGTCTCGGTTGGTTACCGCTGCTACCCCACGGGTCGAACGGGCACCGTTGCCAAATGAAATTCGAGGAGGCGACATCCATCATGTCCACGGTTGCGGGCTGATAGTATACTGTTTTATCGAGATTTAACTCATCCACGACGAAATGGAGAAGGGATCCCACGGGACTCCCCAGAAGGCTATCAACCAGCTCATCATTGGGAACCACTTCATGCCACCCTGGTCTTGGGTTTACGGGTCCGCGAATGTTGGGAAAATGATTCGGGTAGAAGCGAATCAACTGGTCCACGATGTCCGATTCCATTATTGGATTATCCTCTCCCGATAAAGCAAGCCATGCGAGGTTGAACCACGCGTTCCGGTGATATCGCACCGCGTCATAAAACCGTGTCCTGAACTTGTTGAGATACAGCTGCTTGAGTTGCGGGTCTGTTTCCATGGCTACGAGATTAAAATAACCTGCCACGTGAATGTTGTTACCAAAATAGTCGTTGATCATGTTCATGCTATTGCTATCTTCGAGCTGGCTGATGAGATTTCGCTCGATTGCGTAATGCCTGTACAAGCCAGCATACTTTTCGGGATTCACTGCCCGTGCCAATTGCAAGAGTCCAAGGCACCAGTAGGCGCTTGAAAGCACTGTTGAAAACATGTGGGTCCCCGTTGGCGTGCCATCACCGTTGAAGGCACTCCAGCCCGTTGCTTGCAAGCCGTCAACGAGTTGCTCAACGAGCAAACGGATTGTCTCGCGCACCCAACTATCATCACCCGCGACAAGTTCCCACGCCCTACCGAGCCCGAGCATGAGTCCGGAATGCTGATCCCTGCTTGCATGACCGCACCATCTCCAATTGGCATACCTGCCTGAACCGTTGGCATTTTTGGGGGATTCGCTTTGGTAGAGCGACCAATACACATGTCGGAATGGCCCCGAATCGAGATGCGGGGGGCAAAAGTACCGGGCGAGCATGCAGGTGTAATTCGGCCCGATCCCGCCATTTGGAACTGCTAGTAGCATGGCGGTACCATTCAAGACGCGCTTGACCTTTTCAAGGGCATCCAACCTGCGGTTTTCGTTTCCTGAATTTTTTTCAACAGCGTAATGGTATGCTTCAGCAGCCAACGTGTGCCCGGTCCAGCATGCCCCGTCCCCGGGTGCATCGTAATAATCCACGATGCTGAGGTTTAAATCGCTAAAAGTGGTTATGCAGGACACGTTCAATGGCAGGTGGTGATCGTGCAATCGTTCTTCGTAGAAATCTGCCATGGAATCAAGTCGCTGATACGTGGATGCATTTGGTATGAGGAAGGTGCTCGTGTTGTAATACAAATTATCGCCGATGGCAAATGAATTGGCTTGGATTGCAATGCCATTAAACACCCAACTTGCCAATCCGCCGAAAATTGCAACGGGTGAAATGATGAGAGCGAAAATTGCAATGGTTCTCG
>WJJB01000203.1 GCA_014729935.1 Candidatus Bathyarchaeota archaeon
ATGGATCATCATAGATAGTGCTGGTTCAGGCCATTTCACTCTTCATGTCAATGGGACCCCGCATGCAGCCTACACGAACCAACCATGGGTCTCTGAAGATCCCATCATCATTCCAGTGGACACGTCGGTTGCCGCCGGCGAGTATATTTACACACTCGTGTACTGGAACGATCATGGATCTCATGGTACTAATAGTTCGGTACCGGTGACCATCAATCCTGGATCTCCTGATGGAGGTTTCAACATCTTGGAATTTCTCAAGGAACACTGGTACCTGCCAGTAGTTGCAATTGGTGCAGTCGCCGGCGTTGCCGGGGTTGTCGCGAAAAAAAAGAAAGGTATCAAGCCATCGAAGAAGATGAGTAAGGTAGGGGAAAAATCGGCGCCCCATGCTAGCATCGAGTCAGGGAAGAAAGGAAGTGCAGGTGCTTATATGGATACCTCTGGTACAAACACGCAGGTGCAAGACTCGAGAGGTGCAGGGGAACGCCCGCAAGGAACAGGTGAACCTACCGCAGGCATGGCTAGCGCAGGTAGCGTGACATCACGTCCAGTGCTATTCCATTGCCCATCATGCAACAAGCATTATCCCATCGAGAGTCCTGATTTCACCTCGTGGTATAGCTGCCCATCATGCGCCGGGGCCTTGCAATTTCTCAAGGAATGCCCACATTGCGAAGAAAAAATGGTTATCACGAGGAACTACATGGATTCGTACAAGGGCCAAGTTATATCGTGCCCACGGTGCAATGGGAAGGTTGAGCTGTAATTTTTTCCATTTTTTCTTTCAATATCACCTTGTATTCGGATGGATTCCATCTCTAATGCTTTTTTCCCCTTTTTTTCCTGTTTTATGTTGCATTTCAATAGACCATGCAGAAGGCATTTCACGCTTGATGGGCGTGTAGTTTCATTCATCGATCATGAGCCATGAATGGCTTTTCTTGAATGATTGGATGGTGCTATCATTGCATGGCGCGGGATCAATCATATTGAAGGTCGATATCGATGGAGCACGCATCGAGATCCCTGTAGCGTTCAGGTTCATTTTCGAGGATCTCTGCATATTCCTGCCAGTAATCATCATCATACCACTTCCCTGCTTTCCAAGTCTCGGGATTCGCCTCCAACCACGGTAAAAACTCGTCGATCTCAAAATCCACGATATTTCCAATGTTAAAGACCACCCCACGTGGATCCACGCCATCTTGGTTCAAGCGACGCATGAAATGGGGAATGCGATCGATGCTGGTATACAAGATGATGCGCTTCCCCGCTTCTAGGACTTTCCGGACCAGGGGATACCACCGCAAAGCCACGCCATCGGGGTTTCCGTACCCCTCCACCCATTGAATGAGGTCGAGATTCGGGATCTCTAGCAAGCCATGCAAGAACTTGATGGCTCCCGGGCCATCCAGATGGTAGGTACCAAAGTCCGCGTTCTCCAAGTCTCTTATGATATACGGCAAGGCAAATTGCTTGAATTGTCGGGGTCCCAAGTATGCAAGCGCGTCGCATTGAATACTCGGTGCATTCCCCGGTGCCCAGATACCGATGAAACTACCCGATCCTTCTCGTTTAGCTCGTATCAGGTCCCAGAACCTGGAGACCGTTTCTTGAAAGGCAACGGAGATCTTGTCCAAGGCTCGCGTGACGCGGTCTTTTGCCTTTATCATGTCCCGCAGGAGATTTTGCGTGCCCCTGAGAGTTTGCAGGATATCGGTCGTTCCCTGCATGGATGGAAATCCAACAGCAAGGTGTTTTGGGGAGTTCTCGAGCTGTTTTCTAGTGATCGCCACCATGAATTGCCACCAAGGAGACGTGCGATCTAGTTCTATATATTCCAGCTCCTTCCATGGACGGACCGTTTCGTACCAGATGGTACCTGGTCCCGTGGTTGGAATGCAGCTACACTCTCCCAAGCAACACGCCGGGAATCCCGGTCCTGCTTGACTTCGAAGGATGGGTATGGCATCAGCATGTGGCGAGCTTGCATTGCTTGCATCTACTTGATGCTTAACCTTGGCTAACAATGCAGCATTGGCTGGTTCATCGAAATCAAGCTTGATTCCAGTGGGTGCCTTTGGAAGCTCGGGAATATCATGGTACGGGGCGTCCTGCGCGGCGCGTAGCTGTGGCTTGAGCTTGTCATTCCCGAGCATCTTGATGATCATGTTTGGATACGTGAAATACTCCCAATGCTTTCCCCGGGAATTCCCCCCTTTCACGCAGTTACACAAGACCACGGGACGCCCGAGAGCGCTCGGATCGCTCCACCAATCTCGCAGGCGATTCCTTGCTTCTCTCAAACTGGTCGCAATGCCCATGATGGTGCAACGGGTTCGTGACTTTTTAGGTTTCCGAAAGAAAAGCAGGCAGCCTCCAATGGTGTCTTGCGAGAAGGAATGACATGGTATGAGCCCCTAAGACACCGCATGTGACCAGTCATGGACGAGGAGAGAACGGAAAGGGTTGAAAATAGTTGAATTGGAGTGGAGTTTTTTCTAAAGATGAAATATTTCAAAAATGAATGTTTCTTCTTATTGGTAATGAGATCACGTTCCATGCCACGAGGCACCAATGGTAATTCAAGAAACCAGATAAGATTCATGGATAGCACGGTACAATCAAGACACCTGGTGAGGGTGATCTTCGAGTCAATTGCCAAGATGACGATCCTTGGCGGTCTGGTGTTCAATGCGTTTGTCCATTTCTACATCCTTGGAATACTTCATGGTAATGGGTTGCTCCCGGAATTGATCATGAGCATGTTCATTCTCGACATCCTCTTGCTTGGAGGTGCTCTTGCATTCATCATCATCTCCGAAGTAAGTCGACGTGGTACCATGATGGAATGGGTGGCATATTTCAGCGCCTTGCTGGTTGTCACCTTCCTGGTGATTACCCAACTGGAATATTTTAAGGTATTTGATTCCGAGGGACTCACCTTCATGCGGGTTCCTGCCATTTTCACGCTCACGTGGATAGGTCTCATGTTAGTTTCCATCGGGTACATGTTCATCTCGGGTCCCATCATGCTGGTGCGCTCCTTCATGAAAAAGTACAGGCTAAAAATCAACCCCTCCACCGCGCACAAGGTGCGCACTGCACTGATGGCTATATTGCCCCTGTTAAGCATGACCTTGGCTATCCCCGCGATGAATTGGTTCATTGCTGAAGGCACGGTGAAGCGAACCGTCGTGTACCAGGATAATAACATGGATGCCAATTTGGCAATGTGGAACTACCCCAAATTCGATGTGCAAGTCAACGACACGCAAGAGATTGACTTGGGACAGCTCGCCAGTAATGAAACCGACGTGCTCACGGCATTCGGAAGGATGAATACCACTTTTTATTTCCAGATTCATTTTGATACACCGGAACAAGCCAACGAGACCATCGCCAGGTTGAAGATGCTCGATGCTTTCAATTGCACGGTGTGTTGCACCATCTGGTACTCTGAAAACGTGTCCGATTACTTGGAGGCTCTCACTGGCAAGTCATTTCCTGGCCCCCACTTCGCTGAGGATTGGATTGCCAATGCACGTGCCACGATGGAGTTCGTGATAGCAAATAACATTACTAACGTTATCGGGATCTGCTCTGATAGCGAGGCTAGTTACATTGGAGACACGGTTGAAGGTTACCAGGAAGCCCTTGCCACCTATGACGCGTTCCTGCAGGAGGTGCAAACCAACGTGTCATTGAAGAACCCGCGCCCGGAACAGGATACCTTTGAAACAGTGCTTTGCACGGGACCCCGCGGCATCATGGACATGCTGGATGGAGACCAAGACGTGTATGGAAACAGGCGAATTTGGGGCTTGTGGCCCTTTTCTTGGACAAAATACCATTTCATGCTGTACAGGGGACCACCAACAGCAAACACGGCGGTCTTGTACGAGTACTTGCTCTTGATGAAGGAATTCCTGGGAACCGAAGATGCGGCACCCATCGTGGGTCTGACCGGCACCTTGTGGTTCGCAGAGGGATATTACAATGGCACTGCCGAAAACTTTGATAGGGATGAACAGCAGTACCAGTATGATGGAATTGACGGTTGGGAAGCAATGAAGCGGGAGATATTAATAGGAAAAGCCATGGGGTTTGACACGGTAAGCGTGTTCCATCTCAACAAGTATGGAGATGATCCAACCGTGTGGGAAAATTATGGCATGCTGGACTATTACGGCGTGGACGCGATCGAGGAGCTTGCCGATGAATGGAATCAAGTCAATAACACGGTGGAATATCCAATATCCTCCCTTGCCTGCGAAATTAGCACCAGGGGCATGTTTAGCCCCCATGATGAATTGATATACGACATCATCCAGAACCGGGGTATGCTGGTGTTTCAGGTGGTCTTGTTCGCATTGATTGGCGTGGTGCTGGCTTGGAACCTGAAGCGAAACCAGCAACGCCATCTTCATGAAAAGAAATTGGTAAAAAGCAAAGGAAGGGAGTAACCTACCGTTCCCGTGCATGTTCTTGGCGATTTTGCCGCCATGTTGAAATCGCAAGTATCGTCAAGCCGCATCCGAGGATGATGCACATGATGGGAGTGCCATATCCAGGGATGGCAGAAGCCTCTTTCAAGGCTAATTTCTTCATGAACACGTCACTATCAGGTCCTGATCCTCCCGTGTCGGTAAACTCATAAAAAATGATGGAAATTATCCTGTCATTGATTGCTATTTGGGGTTCCCATGAATCACTATCGCTCTCCAATGATACCACGCTTGCATTGCACCAGCTCTTGTTACCGTTATTCCAATGCTTGTAAAACACGTCGTAATCTCCATCTGCTCCCTTGTAATCCGAACTATCATGCCAAGTCAAGTGCACGTTACCAGCACCATCGATTGCTAGATCAGGATACCTTGAATTTCCTGTGCATTCTCCTGTCACGATTTCCCGGACGCTCCACGAACTTGAAGCCGCCCTCCAGCACCGGTATATCAGTTCTCCAGATTCCGCCCAAATAAAATGCACGTCCCCGTTTCCAGCAACTTCCATCTTCAAGTATGATGAAAAGAGAGTGCTCATGCTCGAAACGACCCATGTCGTGGTCCAAGTACCCGTGCTGGCATCCTTGATCTTGAAGAAGATATCCTCATCCACTCCGGAACCACCATACATTGAATCATCCCTCCATGACACGTAAACGTTACCTTCCTGGTCCACACCCAACTGCTGAGCAAAAGAATCATTTCCACTTTCGCTAGAGACAAGCTCGCACTCCGTCCAAATACCCATGGTCTCATTCCAAAACTTGTAGAAGACGTCCCTATCGGTGCCTGAGCCCATGATGTTGGAATCATCCCACCACGTGGCATGGATATTGCCTTGGTTATCCACCTTGATGACCGGCGATAGCGCTCCTCCCAATCCTTCCGTGCTGATTACTTGTATCGGTGTCCACTCACCTAATTGCTTCACGCGGCGTCGATAGAATATATTGAAACTTGTTTCCTCATACCACGCTACATGCACGTTTCCATCCTTATCCACTTCAACATCCGGTTCTTGGGAGTGATGCGTGCTCCCCGTGGACACTAGCTCGGCAGGTTTCCATGCTCCTGCTTGCTTGTCGAACCATTTATAGTAAATATCTCGGTCTACGCCACTTGCATTCATCGTTGAATCATCATCTTCCCATGCAACGTGAATGTTTCCCAGGTGATCCATCGTTATCTCTGGGTCGATGGAATGGTCACTACTCTCGGGTGTCACGAGCTCTAATGGGGTCCATGTGCCTTGCAAACTTCCAGTTGTTGGATAAAAGACAATTACAAGAGCTATAACCACGCCAAAGGACGCAATCCCTAGAATTCCCTTGATTGATTTCCTCATAGCTTCGTCTCCTTTTGTTTTTTGGATATTAAACATACAATACATCATCTGTTAAATCTGTTCGCAAGGGACTGGATGTGTTGTTAGCGTTCTCGCTTCTCGCATCGAGCCCGAACTTGCTTCACCGGAACCAAGACTACTTGAATGATCCATGCCGATTCAAGGATAATGGGATGAGCATGAAGATATTGAAAGGATTTAGCAAGTGGGAAGACAGTGTTTTGATCTCTGGCGGCATTGTTGTCACCATCATGACCATCATTTTCATCACGACCGATTTGGATATCATCATCATGAACCTTGGATATGATCCAATCGGTCCGGAACGGTTTCCCATCGGGGAAAGGCAACCTTGGCAATTTCTCCTCCATTACATGGACTATATTGTTTATGGCGTGCTTGCCATCGTGCTGATCATGTTGCTTCTTGGGGCTATCAAGAAGCGATTCAGGATCTTCTTGCTATACGGGTTATTCATGTTCATCTCGGTGGCAGTGGGGCCTGGACTGATCGTGAATTGGGTCTTCAAGGGAAGGGAATGGGGTGATTTTTATTTTGGATGGGGCCGCCCTCGCCCACGGGAAATGATCCCGTGGGGGGGAGAACGCCCGTTCTATCATCTATGGGAACCAGCATTCCTATTTGGGGAGACAGGTGAAAGCTTTCCTGCTGGCCACCCGACTGCCGGGCTCGTTATCATTACCGTGTTTTACATCTTCCGCCATCCAGATTTTCTCGCGCGATTGGTGACGGGAGATTCCGGGGAGATGGGGGGTCTAAAATGGAACAAGCCTTTCAAGCTGTTCACCATCTTTAAATTCACGGGATTGGTGGGTTCCACCGTTCTAGGCATCATGTTCGGCATCGGCCGTATAGTGCAGGGTGCCCATTTTGCCTCCGACGTGATGTATTCCTTCGTATTCACGTGGGTACCAACTGCCCTCCTGTACCATTTCGTGTTCAGGCTCCCCGTTGTCGAATCAAGGGTCATGGCAAACATGTCATCGCAGGATTTGAAAGACCCCGCGGGAGATCACCAGGAAGATAATCTTCAAGATGGATGATTCCCATCTACTTCCTAGAAATGATAACCGATGTCTTGGAATGCTGGACAAGGTACCCAAAAGCATTCGATGGATGGAACAACACGTTCGAATGGCTCTTGGAGCATGGAAGTGGTGACCTTTTGGATGGCACGATTGATCTTGCAGATGGAATACGCCTGATCACGAGCACATATCAATCCAAGTCCGTGACCACGTGTTGCTTTGAAGCACACGAACGATACATGGATATCCAGTACGTGATGAAAGGCATGGAGTACATTCATTGGTTGCCGGACATTACGAAGGGAAAACACGTTCCATATTCAGCCGAGAAGGATATCGAGTTCTACGATATTGGAAAGGAGGGGCATGCATCGACCAAGATATTGATGGAGTCGGGCATGTTCGTGGTTATCTGGCCGGGGGAATGGCATATGCCATGCGTATCAGTCGATACTGATGAACCATTAGCGATTAAAAAAATGGTGGTAAAGGTTCCTCGGACACTATTGCATCACGGTAGGTAGGATGGGGAGATCAACCGGGTTGCTTTTGTTCCAATGAAATCGTGAAAGAGCTGTTCTTGATCACGCCAAGGCTCACGCTCACCGTGAGTGCAATGTAGACGATATCATTATTTTCCCCCAATTCCTTGTATGCGGATTCAAGTTTTTCAAAGAATCGTTTCCCGAATCGCCTTCGATCTTCATCCATCTTCTCTAGATCAACTGATTTATCTTCACCAGTTATGCGGATCTTGATATCGACTCCAGAATACATTACCTTACCGCTATAAGCCATGAATAGGTCATGCGTATCTAGCCGGTCCTTAAACAGTTCCAACGCTGCCCATTTCACCGATTCCCTTGCTTCCTTGAACGATCCTACCAATTGTTTTTTCATGGTTGTCAGGTCACCAATGAAGAATTACGCTATTCCCATTTAACACCATCCCTGCATCCGGGTGAGGGTCGTTTGAGCCCCTTGATGCCCCTCGAATTCAGGATGCGCTATTCTCATTGCTTTGCTTGCTTCTAACCATGGTTTCACGCTTCATGAGCATCAATTCTCTCATTTGAACATGTGCCTCTTCCCATGGAATGGGGAATTTTCCATGCCACCCGATTTTCCTGGCTGCCCTCGTCCCCAGCCTGACCAGCTTGTACACTTGCTTGAAGATAGGTTTTGAAGGACCGGAAAGGTCTATGGCCTTCTTGAACGTGTGGATTTGATAGTCATCAAACCCCCCGAAAAGGGCATTCAGCGGGAAGAACGTGAACAAGATGATCATGAATAACATGCTCACGGCTATAGCCAAGGTGGGTATCAGTCCGATGGCGTTCACCATGGGGAAGAACGCGGTGTAATAATACAACTGGGCGATGCCAATGCTCGGGAGTGAGGCGATGATGGGGATGACGAAGGTGGGCATCCAGTAGAATTTCACGGGAACGATCTTCTTGTGCACATACAGCATCCCCCCAAGTGCCTTGATGCCGAAATATGGGATGACGTGTCTATATCCCACGACCAGGGTTAATCCCACGATACCCCAGGTTTCATGGATGCGAAAGACCGACACGAGTAGCCACGTGAAGAATACCTTTCCCAATTCCTCGATCACCCGCAGGATGTTGTGCTGGCTGATTTTCCTCGCACCGATCATCACGGAGGTGGGGATATCCACGTAAATACGGAGAAGTTTGTAAATAACTCCAGGTATCAGGAACAGCTCGGCACCCTCGTAATACTCGAAAGCTTTCAGATCCGTGATGGCGATCATGTAAAACGGTAATGCAGCAAACAGGACCATGGTGAGCATGGTCATGAAGAATAATCGCCATCGCAAGCTATACGCAAGGTAAAATTCGGCAAGCTTTTCCTTGCCGTTCGAATACGATTCCGCGATCGATGTTTGTAGCGCGAAATCACCAAACTGACCGATTGGTCCAGCAAGTCCCATCCCCGTGCTAATTAACGCAACCCACGTGGTGAATGCATTGATTTCCGCCACCCAGATTAGCAAAACCCATGTTTCCACGAACCCTGCCAAGACGGGAAACACGGAGCCTTGTAAACCGTAGTATAGCACATCCCGAATTACCTGCTTGCTCCACCCAAGGCGGAACATATCATGCAAGTTCAAGTTGAAATACTTGGTCAGGATTTTCTTCAGGTAATACATGGACACGAAGCTGAAGAGAACATCATCGATGTAAGACCCAATCACGTGTCCAAGGATGATCATCATGAGGATGCCATAACTCACGTTTCCCTCGCCGTAAAACCTGAAGGTTATAACTAAAACAAGGACAGATACTTGCTCGAAGATCTGGTTTTGCACCAGATTGATGATCTCCACCTTGTTAAAGTGTTGCAATCCCTCAAGGGTTCCCCTGAATATTCCAAGGCAACCAGGATATTGCTTCTGCATTTGCAAGAGCATTATCCATGTCAGGTAAGCAAGATTTGAGTTGACGAAGATCTGGAACATGTAATACGAAAGTAATGAGATCTGGATCAAACCAGTGAATGATTGGTACCAGAACGTGAAGGAAACATACTGCACCATGCGCTTGGGATCCTTGACCCTGTATTCCGCAATGAACCGGTTCAAGCCAAAATTTGTGCCCATGTCAAAGATTCGGTAGATGATTAGGAATAATCCATCAGCAACCTTCTTGTATCCTTGGATTTCGGGAAATGGATTGAGGATTGGCATGAGATACCCGAGCACCACCATGTACAATGCCGCTGTGATTAATTCTATGATGATTTGGTAGAACTCGCGCCCAAGTCCTCGGTGAAATCCGATCAGCTCCCATCCCTTGAACTCCGGAAATTCCTCTTCGAGCTGGGTGATTGGATCCTTGCTGCTTGATGCTCCTGTAACATCCTGCGCTTCTTGCTTTGCACCAGTCATGCCAGGTTCCTCCGCGGGAGACATGGGTTTTCCAATGGAGACTACTACTCTCGCACATATATACCATGCCACGGCACCCTGGTGATCAATTCCTCCGACAAAAGGCACGGATGCTAGTGATGATGTTATTCATCAACCTGATGTTAATCGCTTTCGCAACTCGTCTATCCATAATACAGAGCTGGAAATGGCGATGATCAGGAGCCAATCCGAGATCGTCAGGGATTTTATCCCGAAGATGGTTTCCAAAGCCGGGACCGTGGTTACGAGGACTTGCAGCATAATGGAGATCCCTATGGCTATCAAGAGGTAAGGATTCGCCTTGAGTTTAAGCCGGAACACGCTTGATTGGCGGGAACGGCAGTTCAATGCATTGAAGACCTGGAACATGGCAAGGGTGGTGAAGGAGAAGGTACGTGCCTTGTAAATGGATTCGGGGATTCCAGGGTCGTAGAAAAACGCGAATACTGCAAGGGATCCAATAGCCATGATAGTTGCAACGAGAAAAGTATTCCGCATGATCTCCCTGTTGATGATGTGTTCATCCGAGGGGCGGGGTGGCACGTCCATGACGTCTTCATCAGTTGGTTCCATGGAGAGTGTCACGTCGAGCACGCCATCCGTGACGAGGTTCACCCAGAGTATCTGAACCGGCGTGAAGATGAGCGGAGCTCCAATGAACATGATCAAGGCTGCGAGGATCGTGATGTCTTCACCAATGTTCGTGCTTAATAAGTATTTTGTGACCTTCCTGATATTCTGGAATACCGCACGACCTTCCTCGACAGCTGCAACGATGCTTGCGAAATTATCATCTGTAAGTATTAAATCAGCGGTATCCTTGGCGACATCAGAACCCGTAAGGCCCATGGCGATACCAATCTCTGCTGCCTTCAAGGCCGGGGTGTCATTGATACCATCCCCCGTCATGGCAACCACGTGTCCCTTGCGCTGGAGGGACAACACGATCCGGTGCTTCTGGCGAGGCGATACCCTGGCAAATACCGCTACTCTATCTATCTTGGCATCCAACTCGAGATCGCTCATCGCATCCATTTGTTCACCCGTGATGATATCGGGTTGACTCTCGTTGAGGATTCCCACCTCCTTGGCAATGGTAGCTCCCGTCAACGCGTGATCTCCTGTTGCAACGCATACATGGATGCCAGCCCGTTTGCAGGCGGATATGGCCTCTTCAACCTCGAGCCTGGGAGGATCTATTATGCCAATAACGCCAAGAAAGGTGAGCTTTGCCTGCCTGGTGAAATCATTCTTAAGCGGGCTTAATTCTTCTAAAGGTATAGTGGTGCAGGCAATGGCAAGAACACGCATGCCTTTTCGAGCGATCTTGTTCTCCTGCTCGTGGATGTCCTTCACGTCCGCTTGGGTGATGGCCATTTCAACTCCATCTTTTATTATCCGCGAACAGCATGCGATTACCTTGGAAACTGCTCCCTTCATGCATGCAAGGACCTGCCCATTACCGTTTTCATTGAAGGTGACCATGAATTTCTTGTTGGAATCGAACGGGATTTCATCCATTCGCGGGTGAATTCTTTCCATGTCTTTTACAAGCAAACCTCGCTTGGCAGCTGCAACGACCAGTGCACCCTCCGTGGGATCTCCAATCAATTCCCACCGGGCGGCATCATCACGGGTTTCTCTCTTGGCATCGTCGCTTCCTTGATGCACCTGGATCTTGGCATCGCAGCATAACAATCCAACCTTGAGCATGGTATCGAGTTCCGTGCTCTCCCCGACAAGGGTGCCTGTCTTGAGGATTGCAAATTCACCTTCAGGCGCGTATCCCACGCCAGAAACGTTCATGACAGTTCCACCCACGTGGATTTCCCTGACCGTCATCTGGTTCGTGGTCAATGTGCCGGTCTTATCCGTGCAGATGGCGGAAATGCATCCAAGGGTGTCCACTGCTTGGAGCTTCCGGATGATGCCATTTCTCCTTGCCATGCGATTCACACCAATGGCGAGGGTTATCGTGAGAACCGCTGGTAACCCTTCTGGAATCGAGCTAATCGCACTTGCAATGGAAAATAGGAAGACTTCAGCAAGATTCACGTATCCGATGGAAATCAAGGCAAGCACGAAGCTAAGAATCGCCAGCAATAACGCCAGGAATCCCAAACGCTTGCTTAAATCAACGATTCTTTCCTTGATGGGTATTCCTGCTTCTTCGGTTTCCCGGATCAGGGAGGATATCTTGCCCATTTCGGTGCGCTCCCCGGTGGCTACCACCACACCCAATCCCCTTCCCCGGGTGATGATGGTCCCCATAAATCCCATGTTGGCACGATCGTGGATGCTGGTCTCTCGAACCAAGGTCTCGCATCGTTTTTTAACAGCTCTTGATTCCCCGGTAAGCATGGACTCGTCCACTTTCAAATCATGGGACTCCAAGAAGCGAATGTCAGCCGGGATCTTATCTCCCGTGTTCACGATCACGATATCCCCCGGGACGAGTTCGCGAGCCTTGATCTTGACTTCGTGACTTTCCCCCGTTTCCCCATCCTCCCGTATCACCCATGCTTCACGTGCTGCTAATTTCTTAAGTGCTTGGAGTGATTTTTCAGCCTTGAATTCCTGGCTGAATCCAAGGAACGTGTTGAAGGTGATGACTCCAGCGATGATGATCGTGTCCACGAGGTTCTTGCCATGGTGCGCGAGTAACGATATGAACGCGGCAATGGCAAGCACGACTGAAAAGGGACTCTTGAGTTGGCTTGCCAATATCTTGCCCCAAGGTATCTTGCGATCATCTTCTAGCTCGTTATATCCGTACTTCTCCAGTCTCCCAGGGACATGTCGTTCGTTCAATCCATCCATGGATGTATCGAGCTTTTCAAGCACCTTCCTGCCATCCATCAAGTACCAATCGTCAGATTCCACTAATTCTAGCATGCAGGCTCATCCTTGCTTGATGTTATGTGAATACCCAATCCCACAAGTTGAATGAAAAAAGGCTCGGGTACTGATAAAAAATTGTGCATATATTTGAATTTGATCACTCAAAATATGCGATTTTGGTTACATATTCGCTATCCGTTATACTTCCTTGCACCAAGGTTCCATGTTGCATACATACATGAATGCATTGATGGATGCGAGGTTTATTGCTTCAAGGCAAGCTTAAGGTATGGTGGAGACTTCCGTTCCATCGATACATGTCCTTGCTAAAACGCTTCTTGGGATACTACTCGCCATACAAGCTCCTATTCTCTCTCGTGATGGGATGTGCCTTTGGCGTGACATTCGTCGAGCTCCTCTTCCCAATCATCACCAAGCAATTCATCAATGATTACATCCCTAACAAGCAGATGCATGCTATCATCACTTGGTCCATAACGTTGTTTATCCTTTACGTGGTGCGAGCCGCGTTTCAATACATCATCGCATACTGGGGGCACGTTGTGGGAACCAAGATGGAAGCGGATATGCGGAGTGACTTATTCTCCCACCTGCATACACTTTCGTTCAAGTTTTATGATGACACGAAAACAGGGCAGATCATGTCCAGGTTGGTCGGGGATTTACGGGAAATCACCGAGCTTGCACATCACGGTCCAGAAAATCTTCTTCTTTCCTCCGTGATGTTTATCGGCTCGTTTCTAGCACTAATTTCCACTGAATGGAAGCTCACGCTGGTGCTTTTCTCGGTTCTTGCCATCTTGATCTCCTTCGCATTATACAAGCGCACTGCGATGATGAAAACCTTCAGAAGTGTGCGGAAATCTCATGCCGAAATCAATGCAAAGGTAGAAAATAGCATCTCTGGCATTCGATTGTGTAAAACCTTCACGAACGAACAATACGAGATCGAACAATTCCAGGAGCGTAATCGCTCCTACCAGCTTTCCTACCAGGATGCCTACAAGCACATGGCTCAGTACCATGCAGGAACGAAATTCCTGATAGAAATTCTCCTCTTGGTTGTACTTTCGATTGGTGGCTATTTCGTATACACGTCGGTGATGAATTACGGGGAACTCGTGCAATTCCTGTTGTATGCCACTTTCTTCGTTAAACCTATAGAGCGCTTGGTTCAATTCACGCAGCAATTCCAAGCAGGCGTGGCTGGATTCGAGAGATTTGCTGAAATGATGGACATGGAATCCAATATCACCGACGCACCGGATGCAATCATGTTAAAAGATCCTGAAGGTGATATCCTGCTAGATAACGTGTCATTTGATTACGGGAATGGCCAAGAACCGGTCCTTGAAGGGCTCACCTTGCACATTCCACCCGGTCGCAAGATGGCTCTCGTTGGAACGTCCGGTGTCGGGAAAACCACTGTCGCGCACTTGATCCCGCGATTCTATGACGTGACTGATGGTTCCATCTCGATAGATGGGAAGGATATCAGGGAAATTACATTGCGTTCCCTGCGGGAAAATATTGGCTTGGTGCAACAGGATACTTTCATCTTCTGGGGAACCGTGAGGGAGAACATCCTTTACGGTCGTCCAAGTGCGTCTGATGGGGAAGTTATCACGGCTGCAAAGCAGGCTAAGATTCACGATTTCATCAAAACTCTCCCCGAGGGATATAACAGTCTTGTTGGAGAAAGGGGCGTCAAGCTATCGGGGGGGCAAAAGCAACGCATCGCCATCGCTCGTGTCTTTCTCAAGAATCCACCGATCCTGATACTAGACGAGGCGACCTCTTCCCTTGATTACACCACGGAGGTAGAGATTAAGCGTTCCTTGGATATCCTCGCAACTGGTCGCACGACACTCATCGTGGCTCATCGCCTCTCCACGATAAAGGATGCTGACGAAATTCTGTTCATGAAAGGTGATAGCATTGCCGAGCGTGGCACCCATCAAATGCTCATGGATAAGAATGGCTTGTATGCCGGGCTCTACCGTGCCCAGGAAGCCTGAAGGTGGTGGATCTATGCGGGAAAGGAGAGAGCGTTTTCCCTACTAATATTTCGAGTGAAGGAAATTATCGATCTCTGCTATCCCAGTCCTATTTTGGGAGCAAATCCCAGAACTTGCTTCCCTTGTAAGTATCGTTTAACAGGTTCCTGAGTTCCTCTACTTTTTCGGGTTTTTCACTGGATATGTCATGTTCCTCCCAAGGATCCTGATTCAAGTCAATCAACGTGGCTGTTGAATCCCGGGAGAGAATCAGTTTAAATTTCCCGTCGGAGATCAAGGACCACGCGGTTGCAGGATTGGGAACCAATGCCGAGGTTTGGAATGTTCTATGATATTGGCTGTTTGAAACGGGATCTTCAAGGACTGGTTTTAACGAAATTGATTGTCTCGCACTTGGCATGGACAATCCAGCGAACTCGATGATGGTCGCCGTGAGATCCTGCATTTCCACGAGCGCATCGCTTGTCTTTCCCCTTGCGATTCCAGGCCCCGAAATGATCAATGGTACCCTGGTTGCACCCCGGAACGGTACAGACTTGTGCCACCTTGAGAAATCTCCCAGCATCTCCCCGTGATCGCTGGCATAGATGATAAGAGTGTTATCCAGCTCGCCACGCTCCTCCAATTTCTCGAACATTAATCCGATATTCCTATCAATGTTTTCAATGGCAGCGGCATAATTCCGGCGGATATCCACGACACCATCTTCCAGCTCTGAATTTCCTTGAACGGGTGCGGGGATATAACGATCTTCGATGGAATCCTTCATCCGCTCGGTCACGTCGAAAGGGTCGTGAGGTCCCACGAAATTTACCCATAAGAACCACGGGGTTCCATCCCTGGGAAATGCATCAAGCATCTTGAGGGCATTGTTCCCCACGAAGTTATCAAAGTAATCCTCGTCTTTTAAGCTCACCGGTGACGTGTTAAACATGGCTAGTGGTCCTGAACGTTCCCGTTGTTCCTTGATGTGCAGGTGCATCAACCCCTTATCCTCAAGGTATTTCAAGTATGGATCCGCAGCACGATATCGATCCGGGTCCTTGATCTTCCTCGAAACTCTCCTACCATTCTTCCACGAGTAAAAATCCGTGGTTGCCACTTTGCAAGCAGCGTTCTTGCCCGCATTATCGCAAGTGTAAGGTTGGTCGAAGCCGTACATCTCGTGTTTCGGGATCCAGCCATCCAATCCGAACTCCCTATCTGCCTTTTGCAAGTCGAATTTGCCGACGCCGCCGACATGATACCCGCCGTCCCTGAGCACTTGGAAAAACGTGGCTTGGTCAAGCGGGGTATTTTCACCATTATTGATGCACCTGGAAAAGCTATATTTCAATCCCGTGGCAAGACATGCACGCGCTGGAGCGCACACGGGTGCAGGCGTGATGCATTCATGAAAGGTAACACCCTGAACCATGAGTCTCTCGATATTGGGCAAGTGCAACTCAAGTGCTTTCATGCCCAGTTTTTCCAGCACTTGCGGGGGATAAGGCATCCAATCGCCCCGATGTTGATCTGGAAAAATGAGCAGGATATTGGGATGCGTATTCATGATATCATGATCGGTTCACATGGCATATATCTCTTGACATCAAGGGATTTGCCGATACTCTTCTTTTGTTACACATCCCTCGGTTTTGGGCTTGAAGAAATTACCCGAATCATCTCGGCGGCAGAAAATGGTAACGTGGACGTGATGAAGAACATGTTCATGAAGCATCTTGAACGCAACCGCCACGAAATTGATCGCCTTGAGAAAATCGAGCAGATCCTGCTACAAAAACATCAAAAACTGGAAATGTTTTACCTAAGGTCCACGGAACCGGTGATGAAGGAAATCCCTCGTCTACGCATCTTGAGCATTCGCGAGGTGGGGGATTTTAATATTTTCCCTCGATTGATCGACACGCTCTTCAAGGAAATATCAAATAAGGATAATCAACGCAATTTCGTGCATTTGAACTACCACTGCCTAAAACTTGGTCATTCTTCCTGCACGGATGGAGGGCATCGTTCCAACAAGAGCGCAAAGGTCTTGATTTCGAATGGTTTCCATGTAGCAACGATGCTCTCCAACTTGCCGGCTGCGTCCCGGTTCAACTTGCATGTTTTCTCGA
>WJJB01000204.1 GCA_014729935.1 Candidatus Bathyarchaeota archaeon
AGCCTGTACCGGTCACTTCTATCATGCCGATTTCAGGCGACCAGATGCGCTGCACGGTCATCTTATTTTGCGTGAGCGTGCCAGTTTTATCTGTGCAAATCACGTCAACGGAACCCAAGGCTTCGACTGCCGGGAGCTTCCTGATGATTGCTCGTTTCTTTGCCATCTTCTGAACGCCGATGGCAAGAGTAAGGGTCACGGCAGCAGCAAGGCCTTCAGGCACCGCGGAAACTGCCAAGGCAATGGATGTCTCGATGGCTTCTTTGATATCTCCACCAGGATGGATCCAAATCTCCACCAATAGTACGGCCACGACCACCGTGATCACCAGCAATCCAAGAATCTTTCCGAGCTTATTCAGCTGTTGCTGTAGAGGTGTTGCTTGTTCCTTTGTATCGATGGTGGATTGAGCGATCTTGCCAATTTCCGTGTTCATGGCGGTACCGAAGATCACGGCTTTTCCCCTACCTTTAACCGTGGTTGTTCCCATGAAGGCGATGTTTTTTTGCTCTGCGAGCACCACGAAATCATCGTCTATTGTTTTAGCATGCTTGTTCACTGGCACAGATTCACCGGTGAGAATCCCCTCTTCCACCTTTAACCTGCTCGCTTCGATAATCCTGGCGTCAGCACCGATTGTTTCCCCCTCATACAGGAGCAATAGATCTCCGGGAACCAAGTCCCTGATATCGACGCGCGTTTCCTTCCCGTCCCGAATAACGAGCGTATCATCGCCAGTGAGTTCCTTGAGCTTCTCGAGGCTTTGCTCTGCCCGGTATTCTTGTATGAACCCCATAATGCCATTAAGCAAGATGATCACGAGGATCACGATAGCCTCCACGTAATCGGCAAACACGATCGAAACAATGGCAGCAACCAGCAATAGCGCGACCAGGAAATCTTTGAATTGCAGCAGGAATCTCATGAAAGGGGAGATTTTTTTTCCCTCTGCGAGCATGTTTGGGCCATATTTCTCCAAACGTGCCTTGACCTCTTCAGAGGTCAAGCCAGTTTCCAAGGACGTGCCGAACTCGTTGGCAACTGCCTGTGTATCATCCCTGTAGTATGGTGTCATGGAAAATCGTTCTCTAGTGTTGTAAAATGTTCGTGCATGTATAGGTAACTTGTATTTGTTTATATTTTAACTGGATCGACTTTCTGGGACATGCTGCATGGTACACCACGGGATGATGTGAATTGCACGGCAAAACATTTTTTACTAATGCCGTGAAGGGTAGCATGTCCGGTGTGGAGTCGATAGTGGTTATGTTACATGAACAAGGTAGATATAACGAAGTTGGAAGAGGCATTGGATTACATCTTGCAACAACAGCTCATCTCTCCTTCCTTCAGGATATACAATCGAACGAAGAAGGATAAACTCCTCGTGGCAGGCACCAAAGCTAACCTGTCTGCAATCAAGGAAAAAATCATGAAGGGCTTGGACTTGGTGAAGGATATTGAGATGGATACTTTTATCAATTTCTTGGTTGAAGAATTCAATCTCCCAAGGAAGCAATTCGAGGACAAGCTGGAGAAATTAACAGGTAGTGGCTTCCCTCAAGACATTACCATGTTCTTCATTCAAGTAACCAGCGTGTTGCGGGAATTCTGGCAGGATGTGGCATACAAGGAAGTAGTGGATGACGTGCATAACATGGTAACGAAGAAAGGTAAATTCACCAAGAGACCATCTCGGGAGTTGGTCCACGAAATCCTCTGTAACGTGCTCAGTGAGCCATTCTCGCTCCTGGTGAACCTGTATGTCATTCGAACTTGGAGCAAGATCACCGGGAAGACCATTAACTTCAGGGGACCATGGTTATCTTTGATGAATACCCTTGCAGCCCAGGTCATCTCTGCATGCAAGGAAGATACCAATGGGAGGGATGCTCGGTGAAGGTCAAGCAAAGAGCAAGAGCGCTTTTCCTCCAAGGACCCGTGACCCCGTGTGCTTCCCAAGGTACATTCAATAGAAAACTGAAGATATCATTTCTCATCACATGCGTGTATGCGATATTGTATGGCATTTACGAGTATTTCATAGTGTACACGTATGGTTTTTTTGATGGAAATGGAAAATTGATTTACCGGGTGATTCAACCATGGCAAAACTGGATGATCATGTTTGGAGGCATCAGCATTCTCCTGCTTGCTGGCACCCGATTCAATATCGAGCTATTCCTGATGGGTTTATTATTCCAATTCATGCTGGAAGACTTGGCATACTGGATGTGCCAGTGGATTGATACAGGCGTGTATCCGTTTCCCGCTCCAAATTGGTGGGATACACATTTTGCCTCCTTTCGAATCCTTGGAGGACTTGGGTGGGCGTTGCCGTTCTGGCCCTACATGCCGTTTTATTACCTGCCTGGTTTTGGAGCGGTGATTGCTTATTATCTTGCAGCGGTGAAAGGCCCGCGTTTCGCGAGAATGGTGTCTTGGACTATTGGCCCGCTCCTTGCAGCGATTCTCCTAGGGACCATGTTAGGTGATCTAGGGGCAAGAGTAGTCCTGATCATCCTCCCTGCAGGATTGTATGCGTATGGTGGTTCTTTATTATACCTGAAAAGGAAGGAGAGAACAAGCCTTGGGCAAAATGATTCATGATCCTGGCGGGACTTCCCAAGAAACTAAATTGGGTGATCTCGCCAAGCCAAGCTTGTTATCTCCCCTGCCAGCATGTGTGTTCCCCTCGGTGCTACCTGCATATAACAGGTAAAAGTAACCATCCCTGTTACGCCAATCAACCAGGAAAGGCGCGTTTGCGTGACTTTTCGTGTTAAAGGATTCCAACGGGATATCAAGCATCCTGAAATCGATGAACCGGGTCCATTCCTCCAATCGGCAGGATTCTGAAGAAGGGTCCTCGATGATCATCGAACCCATGGAAGCACCATTCATTCGCGTTTTGCAGAGAAGATGCCATTTTCCATCGATCTCTATCAGCTGGCTGTTTTCAAACCATATCAACCCACCGCTCACCTTGCTAAGACTGGTCCAAGGTCCAGAATGCAAGTTCCGTGTCCATGCTACCACCGGTTCTTGGTTTCTTTTATAAAACAAGATATAACGTCCAGCACTATCTTTTACAAGTGCAGCATCGATGGCACGCTCATTCTTGGTGATTTCATGAGCGAGGGGATACTTTTTCCAACTCACCATGTCCGTTGACCTTGCCATGAATAGCTGGTTGGGCTGGTCCTTCTTATCCCCCCATGAGTTGTAGGTAAGGTAGTACGCGCCATCAATCACGGAGATATTAGGAGAGCACATGCCAATCCAACCTTTCTCCTTCCCGCGCCAGCAAAAAAGTGGTTCGGTATATTCCTTGAAATCGCTCGTTTTCACGTGCACGACGTGGGAGCGTTCCATGCCATCCTCATGAAAGAATGCAGAGAAGAAAAGGTGAACTATCTCCTCGTGAAGGATCATGCATGCATCCTTCACGCTCCATCCTTCTACAGCATAAACTGGGTTGGATAATGAGGACCATGGTACAGTGAATCCTACCATGAGCATATTGATGAAGGGAAAGGAATAAACCACAGGATCAACCACTTGGCTATCACCTTGTTCGAGTGCTTGGTGGCAGTTAATAGGTCAATCTAATCCTTCAGTACCTATTCTTTTTCTTTCTTTTCCTTTAGCATTTTAATCAGCAAGTACAACGCGTAAAGCAGCAATAATCACCTCCCAATGAATTTATCATCCAACAAGCAAGTATCGACTGTTCGATGGATTTGGATGGACTGGTATTCATGTTACTGTACTTCAACAAATCCATGCATTAAACTTCCCCACAATCAAAACGCATGTGAACATTTGTTTTTTCCTTGGCTAACCTTCCAGAGTTTTTTCACCCTCATGATAGCCCACGCGAAACCTTAAAGGCTTCATTAGGCACGCGGAAGAGCGGAATTTCATGGCGTGAGGGAAATGGTTCAACCATCGAGTTGACGGGTGAGTTCCTTCACGAGTTTCACGTGCTTACTTGCCAGCATCTCGTGGACTTCATCAAATTCGAGAATTGGCTTCCTGACCCGTGGCGTGCTGTAAATCCCTTGCCCGTGCAAGAGACGCTTGAAAAAATGCACGGAAATATCAAGATGCTGGTTGGAAAATGCAAGCACCGGGAGTAGCTTGTTGAACAGGGACTCTGCACCTGTTCGATCACCCTCCTGGTACCTGTTGTAGATGGCAGTGTATATCGCGTGCATCCCAGTTGGCATGAAGGCATGCACTCCCCTGTCCAAGCTCTCGATCAATTGCATGACTGCCCATCCCCCGGACACGTGCAACCGACCTGCGGTAACATCGAGCACCCTCGAATACTTGTAGCCCGATGGAACCACTTCTACCTTCAATGCCCTGAAGGCATCGATTTCTTCGAACAGGTGTTCGATCAGGGAAAGTGGCAAGCCAAATCCACTTGGTGCCCAATCTTGTAACATGAGGAATCCCGGATCCAGAGCTGCAATGCTTTTAACCGAATTTTCATATGCTTGGTTTCCCGCCATGCTTTCCACGTGGGGTAAATTCACGAGGATACCATCACATCCCATGTCTATTAATCCCTTGGCGATGTGCTTCCGCTCGGTCTCGTCCCGTGCTGAAGCCCCTCCGATTACGGGGGTCCTCCCCGTTGCCTCTTCCAGCACTGCTCCCACGATTTGTTCTCTCTCCTTGACGTTGAGCTTGCTTACTTCAGCCGCCATGGCAGGTACGAGGAATCCTGCAACTCCGGCATCTATTGCCATGTTTACATTTTTCCTGAGGGACGGGATGTCGATTCGATTGTCCGAGGTGAAGGGCGTGTTCAGGACGGTGATGATCCCCCTGATATCAAGCAATTGCTTCATTTAGCAACACCTACCCGCGTTCGTATTTCACGCCCTTTCCATCACCAGGAAAGGCGAAGTTAACGGCACCTTCCGGGCACGCAAGGAAGCACGCGCCGCACTCGAGGCAGTGGTTCTTGTAGTTTTCCTCAAGATGCACCCTCTCGTCTTGCTTTCGCCATAACTTCACCGGACATATGAGGGCACAACTTGCGCAGTGTGTGCATTTCGAGAGATCATGGAAGAGAAAATCTTCGACGGCGGGATCAACCTGAATGATGTTCCTGAAGCTCACCTTGGAATACTTGTTGATGCGTTCCGATAAGGGCGGGAGTGAAATGGCATCCTCTTGGTCCCGGTACCCGCTCCTGCTGGAAAGCCACTCGTCAAGCACCTGGGTGATCATCTTGCTTCTCATCTGCTTGGTAGAATTGAGTAATGGCTTTAACATGAATGATAGGTTTAGCTTCTTGATATAATACCCGAGAAACTCGTCCAGCAGGGAAGTTAGGATGGGTGCCGCAAGCTCCTTTACCTTCGGGTAAGCCACCCGGGCAAGTTCGAGCACCCGAGCATGGGCATGCTTGACCGTGTCGGCATGCGCCTCGTTCACGTTGATTGCCGCGAACATGGCATCAGAAAGGAGGGGCACCACCCATTTTGAAGCATCCAAGTTGAATGGCACCTTGTCAATGAACTCCTTCCACTCTCCACCCATGGAGAATTCCCTACCGATTGGTGATTTCTTGATCCGCTGATCGTAGGTTGATAGGAAACCGGCGTCAAATCGTTTTGCCCTCAATGCATCGCTGGCAACTTCTGCTGCTATCTTGCCTGCAAGCATTGCATAATACACGCCCTCGGCTTCCAAGGGACAGATCAACCCAGCAGCATCACCCAGCAGCATGAATCCATCCCCGAACAACCTGGTTGGTTTTGAAACGAACGGAAGCACATGTGCTTGGAATTCTCTGGGTTTCGCGTCGAGCATGGCGATGAGTCGTTGTATCGCAGGGGTATTCAGGAGTTCCTCAATGCAGGCAATGGGAGATATGTCTTGGTCGAGAAACCATCCGATGTAATGGCCAAGTCCAACGTGGAACCCGTCCTTGTTGAAAAAACTATATGCTATCGGGAAGTTTGCACCATAGTAATAATGCAATGCTTGATCGCCAACCAAGGCATCGATGATGCCTTCTTCAGCTTCAAAATCCACGGTGAGCATGAGGGCAAGATCCTTGCTGTCCCATTTCCCATCTCGCCGTATGCCCATCTTGCTGGAAACCAATGATATGGCACCATCGGCGCCAATCACCAGTGGTGCTGTAATCTTCCTATCATCATTAACGGTAACGGTGGCAATGCCATCTCCAACCTTGACTTCCGTCACCAACGCCCCCGTTTCAATCTTCGCTCCAGCATCACGCGCCAATCCCGCAAGCCAGCCATCGAGGTCAGGCCGATACACGTTAACGGTCAAGAAATCCCTTTCCGGACTTCCCTTTGCAAATCTCTTGGATGGCGAGAAAGAAATCGACCCCTCCTCCCGCCTGTCCTCGCCGATGAAGTGGAGAGTGGCTCTCCGAGCAATCCTGGATGGCACCTGCTCGAGCAATCCTTTCATGAATTCCAAGTCCATCCAGCACTTGGGAGACAATGCACATCCGGATGCATTTTTCTCGCCAATCTGGTTTCCCCGCTCCAAGATCAACACGTTCAATCCAGATCTGGCGGCGTGCATCCCGAAAGATAACCCGCCTGGTCCTGCACCCACCACTATCACGTCGTAAGTTCCTGCTTCATTCATGGTTCTAGGGGATAACGAATCCCATATAAATGCCACGTTCCATACTAGCACATCATGAAGCTGAAGGTAATCGCGGTTAATGGGTCAGCCCGTGGGAGCGCTGGGAACACTGCTGCCGCCATAATGGTGGTCAAGAAAATGTTGGAGCGTTCTGGTGATATTAATTGCTCGGTGATCCATCTCAAGGACAAGCATGTCAATCCGTGTAATGGTTGCTTGGCATGCAAGGAAAAGAATGAGTGCATCCAAGATGATGATATGAATGGCATTTACCGCATGGCACAAGACGCCGATGCCATCATTCTAGCCTCTCCGACCTATTTCTCCAACGTGACATCACGGATGCAGATGTTCATAGAGCGTTGCGGTATCTTGGCAAGGGCTAATGGTGATACACTTAAAGGTAAATTGGGGGCGAGTATAACGGTCGCACGAAGGGCAGGCGAGAATTTCGTGTATGCTGCGCTGAATTACTTCTTTGGAATTGCCCAGATGCCAATCGTGACAAGCTCGTACTGGAATAACATCTTGGCAGGGGCACCGGGTGAAACCAAGGATGATGAAGAAGGAATCGAGGTCCTCAAGCAACTTGGGAAGAACTTGGAGGCAATCCTTCGAAAGCTTAACAAGTGATGGCAACGGGAGAAAAACCTTGGCATGATGTCCATGAACGTGCATGAACGGATTATCCGGGCCCTGGATCACGATGAACCCGACAGGGTACCCACTCTTGCCCAATACTTCGAAAAACCGTTCATTCGCGAGGTTGGGCGGACGCTTCCTCCCGTGCAGCGCTTCAAGTGGCGATTCACGCAACATCTTGTCATTGAAGTGGCGCGAGTGCTCGGTTTTGATGCCGTTTGGTTACATTACAACAAGCAGCGGGTTCCACGTGGTGAGCGACCCGAGATCCCAAGTGATGTTACGAAAAAGTTTGGATTGGGGGAACCAAATGAATGGGGTCATGTATCCATCAGAGGTTCGGATGGTTCCAAGTGGTACCAGGATGGCGTGCTGAAAACGCCGGCACTCGTTCAAGATTGGATATCCTACATTAAAACTTGGGAAGCAGGCGCCCCGAAGGTGTATCGACATTTCAAGTCGGTGTGGGTTTCTAGCATCAAGAAGGGAGTGGTGCCCATTCCCACGGCTGGTGCAGTGGCGTGGATCACGTGGTCTTCCATCGGGTTGAACCGGTTCGCATGGATGACGCGAAAACATCTTGGTCTCGTCAAGGATCTTGCCAAGGCATGGGGCGAATTTACCAGGAAGCAACATGACATGCTATTTGAACAAGGCATAGACTTGGTTTTCATCTGTGATGATTTCGCCCTCAAGGCGCGAACCATTTACAGCCCGGGTAAATGGGAATCCATCATTCACCCGGTGTACAAGATGCTGGCAAAGCACGCGCACGGCCACGGGGCAAGATTTCTCGTGCATGGTGACGGAAACGTGGAAGATGTTCTTCCGTGGATCGTCAAGGCAGGAGTTGATGCGATAGAACCATTAGAATATGAAGCGGGAAATAGACTACGCCCATTAAAGGAACGATTCGGGGATGATATCACCTTGATCGGCAACGTTCCTGCCACGCAAGTCCTGACCTTTGGCTCGGTTCACGATACCATTGAGATGACCAAGCAGTGCATAGCAGATGCAGCAAGGGGTGGTGGCTATGTTCTTGGTGCTGGGTCTGACATCCTAGGCACGTGCAAGTTAGATAACGTGCGTGCCATGGTATCGACAGTGAAATCCCATGGGAGGTATTGACGAAAAAACCAGCCAATTTTACCTCCACCGTCCAAAGAAGGTGGTTTCCACGCCTATAAGTTCATGAATTGCACCCGTTAAGGAATTTGATGGTTCCGGCTCATTCTTGAATTGAGCACAGCCAAATAGCTTGAAAGAAAAGAGGGAAGAATCTGGTGGAAAAAGCGAAACGATCCAATCATCTACTTGTCTACCGCGGGAACAGAATGAAGTTACCATCTTTGAGACCGTGCAAGACTCGAATCATCGCCTGCGCCATCAACCAAGGGAAGGGATATGGTCGATGAGGAGCACTGATCAAGATTGTTGCCAAAGTATGGGGAAGTGTTTTTAAATAATCCAACGAGAGGTGAAGGTGATACTTAGTATACATGAACCATCCAAGTCCATTATAGGAGGAGTAAATAATGAATGATTTCAAGAAAGACATGGAGAAGATAGCACAAAACTTGGAAAAATCCAAGCAGGATATCGAGAGTGCCGAGCAAAATCCCATCCGAGCCCAGGTTGACGTGTTCAAGGAACAAATGAACTTGGCATTTGATAACCTGCGCCTGACGTTGTTGCCTGTAACGAAGACTTACGGTGAAATAACCAGCAAGTATCCCGATATCATTCCGGACCTGCAGCCAAACATCAATGAGTTGAGGAATGCACTCACGGCGCTCAGCAAGCAAATCATGTCATCCCAAGAAAACATCAGGGACATGGCATACACGGTGGATGCCATCACGAAACAGATGGTGAAAAGCGTGAAGGAGCGCTATGGTGAGGAGATCTGACGGGGCATGCGCGCACGAGACCATGGATGCAACCTTTCGAGTCATGAAGGAGGAAAGCTGGAAGTCGTCAAGTGCACGCTTCCCATGATGGTACACGTTCAAGATATCATCAATTCCAATTGGCATCATTACGAGGCAATAACCGATACCGTGGACATGGACGACCACGAGGCAGATGAAGCTTGGGCTACGAGGAATCATGAGATTCGGGAATTTTACGTGCTTTTTGATGACCTGCTTACCGTTGGCACTGCATCGTTCCAAATAATCGAAGGATTCGCATACATTGGTTATTTTTACATTCGGGATGGATTCCATCGCCAAGGATATGGGCG
>WJJB01000205.1 GCA_014729935.1 Candidatus Bathyarchaeota archaeon
CCCTTTCCACGCGTTGCCGCGTAATCCAATCGGTCCGGTTTCCCTCCTCGGGTCCGGTGGATAATCGTCTCGCCCCTTCAATTACCAGGTCCTCCTGTTCTTCCAGCACGTCGTATCCTAACTTTTCGTTTCCTGTGCCAATAATCAAAGGTGGCACTGTCATGGGGGCTGGAGTGAATTCGTAGTTTAGGCCATTTCCACCATGAACTTTCAGGTGGGATGCAGCAGTTAGCAAATCGACGCCTTCAAATGAAATTGCCGTTGCAATCGTTAATGGGCCCTACCGCTGGTTTTTCTTGATGAAATTGCATATGCTGCCTGTCGGATTATCCAAATTAATATCAGTACAAGCGGGATGAAAATAAATCCTTCCAAGAGGCCAAGGAGTTGCTCCTCGAGAGTTTGATAATTGTAGGGGGTATAGAAATACGTGAGAAAATGACTATTGGGTGCCATATAGGTAATTAGGAAAAATAGCCCAATTGTAAGAACTATCATCCAGATTTTTTGGAGCGGGAGTAAATCTGCTGCTTTCCCGATGAAATAACCCACCATGATCATCAACAACCCGGAAGCAAGGTAATATTGCCAATAATTCGTATTGGTAATGGCGGGTAACCAAAATAGAAAGCAAATACTTAAACAGAGTATGGGGCTAATTACATCAATTAACCTATCCAATGCATTATTTTTCTGCCTTCTGTTGCCAGAATATTCATGTATTATATAACCTGCCAAGATACATACGATCCAAGCAATATAAATAAGGCTAAATTCTTGGTTGTTATAATCATTCATCTTTTCGAATACTCCTGCCAGGAAAATGTATGCAATGTACCAAATCGACAATCCAGATAAGATAGAATAGAAATAATTAAACGTGGGAAAGCTCCGTCGTGATGGTACAATCTCTTGCTGTACACCGGGTTCGTATTCTGAAACTTGTCTATTTTCCTTGATAATTACTTCCTCCTTGTTGCCAAAAACCAAGTTTACAATGCCGAGCATTATCACCATGAAGAAATAATAAAAATTTACACCAAGAACATTGAAAATGAGTATAGAGATGATCCCTGATGCAACAAGTGAAGCATTTTTTACTCTCGTCTTTCTAATGGCAGTTTTTTCATGCATGACAGCGTTGATGAATAAGAACATCCCGTATCCCATTTGAGCTCCAACCATGATATCTATAATGATAAAAATAGCGTTCTGGGTGGGCGTTGGAACCGTTGAAGGATAGAATATAACAAGTAATACACTTGCGAGTGTTAACAAGCAGGAATTTATCCCATCTATGAGATTGATAGCCTTAATGCTTTCTTTCTTTTTCAAGACCCATAGGATGATAAAAAATAAAATGGCAACCCCCGAATAGATGTAATTGGAACTTATTTCATGTATTGATGCATATGCCTGATCATTCTCGCCGAGGAATGCAGTAATAAGAAATCTATGGAAAACATAGGCAATTTGTAACGATAATATCAATCCTATCTTGAAATACTTATTTAGTGTTCTATTTTAGCCGGTCAATAGCATCAATCCTCTATTCTTGTCGGTTTTATTATCATGGGACAAAATCATTAAGATCACCTTCTCCGGCCCAAGCTTCTAGATAATCCCAGATGCATCCATCACGTTGGGCTTGAATGGTGATATTATTCACCGCATCTTCACCCAATCGATCTTCTAGTTGTTGTAGGTACAGGCTCCGGGGTAATCTTAATTAGGTTTAGATAAATATTTTGCAATATTATTTTCAATAAAGGTCGTTGGGTCCTACTGGTTAGCCCGGCCTTCCCTTGCGGTTGGAAAGTGCGCGGTACATCGTTCCCGGGCCCCCCACGATGCCGTTACCTGCATTGCACGCCCGGGTAACCATTGGCAGTCGTCTTGCCAAGCAGTTTATGACCTTTCGGCCACGTCCTGCATTCAACAAGGAGACTTCTTGTCGCACTCGATGGAACATGAAAAATCAGTTACGCAGACAATCGGTTAACCGATCGTCCTCATCCAAACAATCTTCAAGCAAATAATTCAGAAATTAAATCTTTCTTATTCATTCCAAGATATTCTGCAATATCTGATAGAATATTGTTTAATGTACCAATCTTAATAGGATCGTGATTCGGGATTGTAATATGATATTCTCCTGAGAGATGAGTTGTTAATCGAAGATGACTGCCTGTTTGACGTGTAATTTCGAAACCATATTTTTGTAATAGTTTCGTTAATTCCTTCGCGCTAACATCACGCGGAATTCTCACGCTGTAATAACCTCTTCCCGTACAAAATGTAATCGAATTATTTTTGGAATGTTTTTCTCATCAAAATGACATCTTACTGCATCTTTTATAGATTCCTTCAATTCTTCGATAGTTTCAGCCTCGGTAAAAATGGACACGTCCAAAGCCTTAGCCTCATAACCACCGTCGAGAGATTCTTCAATAATGAAGAAAATTTCATTCATATCTTAATCAAGGTGCTCAATTGTAAAAAATTTTTCTATAGCCCCTATATCGTCGAATAGGAGGAGCGCCTTGCGACACTCCCCCCTTCTAGGAACCGCACGTGCGAGTCTCCCCGCATGCGGCTCGAGCCCACGCTCGTTACAAGAGATGGGGCTCTACTCGTTGAATCCTTGCTTTACTCTCACGCTTCGACCAGTACTCCCGTAGTGCCGGGTCGAAGGGTGAATTGTATCCACGCACCTTAACGTAATTGCTCGAGTCAACGCGTACTTTGGCCAGGATGAACAAAGTCCTGCCATCTTTTTCGCCAAAAACCCAATCCCGGTTCAATGCATGGATGAAGTATCGATTCTTCACCCAGCGTTTTCCTTTCATGGGATGCCTGCGTCGACACCAGTGCCACATCATCTGCCACACCCGGTAATCCATGTAGGCGAACGCTTTCTTGGCGTTGCAATGCCTGAAATAATTCGCCCATCCGCGTAAGATCGGGTTCAGCAGTTCCACGATCACACTCGCCTTGGCCTGTTTATTGCTGTCGAGAACATCCTTAACTTTTCCAAGAAGACGTTTTATCGAGTTCTTGGAAGGCGTGACCAGGCATATCGTGTTCCCCTTCCTGTTAATCTGGCGGATAGAGAATCCAAGAAAATCAAATCCTTCTTCCCGGTGGACAACCCGTGTTTTCGCCTTGTTGAGATTCATCCCGCGACCCCCGAGGAACGTTTCTATTGCAGGGATCACGTGGGTGGCAATGATGTCGCGAGATGGAGCGGTTACTACGAAATCGTCGGCATATCTCACGAGACTCACGCCACGATTGCACCCGGAACGCTCGCTCGGGGGCTTGTACTTCCCGGTGCGTGATTCGAGGTCGAAAAGTCTTTCCATTCCATCAAGCGCGATGTTTGCCAGCAACGGGCTTATAACCCCGCCTTGTGGCGTGCCACGCGTTGGAATGATGAGATTTCCAAGTTCAACGGCACCGGCTTTCAGCCAGCGTCGTACCGTCTGCCTGAAGACAGGGATCTTATCAAGAAGCATGTCATGGTCGATCATGTCGAAGCATCTTGAAATATCCGCATCGAGGATCCACTCGCTCGTCGTCTTTCCATTGACGATGTTGATGTTGCTCCGGATCTGGCGAATCGCATCTTGACAGCGCCGGCCCGACCTGAAACCGTAGGAATTCGGCTCGAACCGTGCTTCCCACTCTGGTTCCAGCGCCATCTTCACGATCGCCTGCATCACCCGGTCCTTGACGGCGGGGATACCAAGGGGTCTCTCGCCACCATCGGGCTTGGGAATGATTATCCTCCGCACGGGTTGGCAACGGTAGTCCCGGGGATCGAGCAGGCTGATTTCTTGGAATATTTTTAGCCGCTTGGTGCCCGTGAGGTATATCTCACCATCAATTCCTGCGGTGTGCTTACCGGAATTGATCTGCGTGACCCGCCGGACGGCAAGCAACTTTGCTGACCGCGAGCGCGTGATTAGTTTCTGCAAGTTTTTGAGTTTTGCCCATTTTTTATCTCGAGATGCACGGAAAATACGTTCTTGAACGCGATTCACGTTCTGCTCGTGCGTGGTCCAGTCAATATCGCCCCACGCCTCGATGGCAGCCCGCTCGTCATTCGGTTCGATGACCGTGGTCAACGTCTAACCTCCATGTCGATTGGAATCGTTCCAAGCTTTCTTTCCCGCGTGAACCAGTTGGAAGTCTGCATCCTTTCGGATCGGGTATTCCTGCCACTTGGCAGCCCTATCCATCCCATTACAGGATGGCATTCGCTTTCTCCAACCTCCTCTGCCCGCCACGCCATCCCCTTCCCTCGCGGGTCGGGTTCCGCCCACACGGGGCGGGGCGTGTCGGGTTTACCAAGTTCCCCCTTGCTGACGTTCGCTTGGACCGTTAGAGAGACACTGTTCCCCGGTTGCGCGACGAACAACGTGGAGGCGACATCGAAACCACACCACCTGGCAACGCACCATTTTGGTTCCAGCGCATCGAACGCGTTTCGCTGGTTGCAATTGACGAGGTTTATCATGTCTTCACCCTGTGGTTTCTCATGGGTCCTGCTGGTTAGCCCGGCACTTCCCTTGCGGTTGGAAAGTGCGCGGTACATTGTTCCCGGGGCTCCGCACGGTGCCGTTACCAGCATCGCACGCCCGGGTAACCATTGGCAGTCGTCTTGCCAAGCAGTTTATGGATCTACAGCCACGTCCTGCATTCAGCAAGGGAGCTTCTTGTCGCACTCGATGGAATAGCCAATATCGGTTAACAATCGGTTAACCGATTGAATCATATGAAGGAGGCTCGAATGATAGGCTATCGAAGAATATATTTAACTGGATTTGGTATTGATCTTAGAAACAAGTACAAGTGAAACACGACATGGATTACCAAGACGCACCTGATCTTAATCTCACCAAAGAGCAACTCCAGAAACACGAAGCAGAAATGAAAAAATTCTTGGAGATGCATGATCTTTCGGTAAAACAAAGGATACAAGAATTGAAGGATGCAGGGTATTCCGACGACGAGATTGAAAATATTTTTGCATTTTAGAACGTGTTACATTTCAAGGGTGAATTAAATCTCAGATTTTAAGATTGATTTCTCAAATGAGGCTGTATGCATCGTTCCAATTACCAAATATTCATTCTCAAACAAGGAAATGTTGGGAATGAAATTGGATCATGGATTTGGTGATGTTGGGAATTTCTTTCCGACTTGGCAAGGTTTTTTGGAACGATGCACAGGAAAAATGCCAAGATACAAGAATTACATGGCTTATTTGTTGTGTAAACATGATGATAATAGAATTATCGGAGTATTGGCAGTACAGCTTGATACCTATGAATCTTTAATATCAAAGGTCTATGCTCTTTCGAAAGAGATTAATACATATTTGTATCTTAGCTGGATTGCACTGGATAAGGAATATCAACAAGTAAATTATTTCGCTTTATTATTCGAGTTTTATCATACCTTGATTCGGAGATTTCAGAGAAATTTAGAAACTAGAATTGGTGGTGCAGCCATCGCAATAAGGAGAATACGTCCAATCTTATGGAACTTATTGAATACAGGTACCAAATGTCCAATCGATACGGATGCCCCGATATATCAAGAAACGAGCAAGATTACCTTTGTATTATACCCAAGCGAAATGATAGAACATTTCAAACTCGAACCTGCACAAGATCACGTGCTTATCTTGTTTAAATCTTCCAGGGATTAGCATTGAATGTATAATTTCTCGTCATAATCCCAATTTGCTCTATATCTCGATGGAATGATCTAAACGGTTATCGATCGGTTAACTGCCTCAGAGACCCCTCTTAAATCATCCAAGGTCGTATTAGATGATACCCCAAGATTTTTCTTTCAAAAATGGCATTAACGTTTATTTACTTGCTTTTATCAAGAATTCTGAAATGATTTGGTTTATGGCACCGAAAAACATATTTAATTGGGTTCCTTTAATTTAATCAGTAAAAGGTGAATATTATGGATTTCAGAGATATACCCGATATCAAGATTTCCGAAGAGCAAAGAAGGAAAAATGAAGCAGAGGTGCGAAAATTCCTGGAAAAGCACGACCGCGCCGTGGAACGCAGGATCAAGAAACTCAGGAAAGCGGGTTATTCAGATGATGAAATCGAGAATTTATTTGCATTTTGAATACCTTTCACAAGCATTTTCGGATTATATCTAGAGGTGTTTTTTAAATTTCACGAGATTCCATAGATTTCTCAAATGAGGCACTCCATCTCATACCTATTACCGATTACTCGTTTTCAAATCCTGATATACTTGGTTCGAGGTTGGATCACGGGTTTAAAGACGTAGAGCACTTCTTTCCAACCTGGAACGAGCTTATAGAACGTAGTCTAGGAA
>WJJB01000206.1 GCA_014729935.1 Candidatus Bathyarchaeota archaeon
ATTAACCAGATAGAACTTTTCTGATTCTGGATTCACGAGATACATGCCATCGGATACGCTGTTGAAGATGGTCCTGAACCTGAGCTCATTTTCCTTTATTGCTTCCTCAGCCCACTTTCGCTCGGTGATATCGGTGGACAAGCTGCATATCGCGTAGGGTTTTCCATCGGGTTCATTAATTGGGAACTTGATGGAGAGATACGTATGCAACCAACCATCATGAAAGATATCTTCCTCGAATTCCATAGGTGCATTATATTCAATCACTTGCTTCTCATGGGCGCTGAAAAGATTCACGATGCTCTCGTCAAATAATTCCGGGTCCCGCTTCCCAATTACTAATTCATTCTTCACGTTAAACATGACCTCGAACTGGTGATTTACCAAGAGATACTTAGCATCCATATCCTTCAAGTATATCACCGTGGGAGAGTTTTCCAAGATTGCTCTCAATCTTGCTTGACTTTCCTTGAGGGCAGAGAGGGTGTCTTCGAGTTCCCTTGTCCGTTGCTTGATCTTTTCCTCAAGCTCGAGATTCATCTTCTTTATCTTTTCATATAATCGCCTTCGCTCGTTTTCTGCGGCAAGTTGCTTGGTAATATCCCGCATGATGCAATTCATGGCTGTATATTCCTTGCCCGTCTCATCCTCATTTTCCACACTAACTCCTGTAACAGATACCGTGCGAATGGATCTATCAGCATGAAATACACGAAATTCGTTAACGAATTTCCTGTCATTTTTGATGGAATCGACGATGTCCTGCTTTAAAAACCCAAGGTCATCCTCATGGATTATTTCAAAGGCATTCTCTCCGATAATCTCGTTTGGATAATACCCGGTAAGGTCGAATATCTGCGGGCTGGCGTAAATCACCGTTCCATCTGGCTTGATCTGTATCACCGATTCTGAAAGATTATTCACGAGATTCCGGTACTTGTTCTCAGATTTCAAGATTTTATTCTCAGCTTGCTTTCGTTTCATGATATTCCGTGAAAGCATGAGAATTTTCCTGTTGCTTGCTTTTGTAGTGAACGTGGTCGCCTTGATTTCGAACCAGATATAATGGCCATCCTTATGCCGGATCCTGAATTCCCCGGTTATCTCTTTTTCCCTGACACCTTCCAAGAACGCTTTTTCTTGAATATCTTCAGGATGCATGAATTTCACCGCTTCTTGGCCGATGAACTCGTCCTCGGTGTAGCCAAGCATTGCAACCTGATTCTTATTGACGTACTCATACACCCGGTTTTCATTCAGGACTGCAACCAAGTCACTTGCATTCTCGAATATTAACCTGAACCGTTCCTCGGAGATTTCAATTTCCTTTTGCAATCGTTTTTTTTCAAGAGATTGCGTGATTTTATGTAGCACGTCCTCTAATATTATGGGTTTAACGAAATAGGCATCCACACCATCTTTCAAGGCTTCAATTGCGTTTTGCAAGGTAGCATTCCCGGTGATGATGATGGCTATGGTATCTGGATTTTTTTTCTTCACTTTTTTCAAGAGCGTGAGTCCATCCATATCTGGAAGGCGATAATCAATCAGATTCACGTCAAAGTATACATTTTCTTCTATCAATTCCAAGGCTTTATTCCCCGTGGCTGCAACTTCAACCTTGAATCCCATATCCTCGAATACGTCCTTTAACGTTTCTAGGATCTTCTCTTCATCATCCACGATCAAGATACTGTTTTCTTTACCCATGAAATGTTCCCACGCCGGGTTTTCGAGCAAATTTAATGGTTGTCTTCCCATGTTACACGAGAAATAACCACTGTTTCCCATTTTATGATAGAGAATCTAGCATATATTTTTTTTTGAATCCCGTGCAAGTGTAACATGATGCGCGATAAAAATTCATGGAGAAATGATGAGAATCTGAGGCTGAACGGTGAGTGGGAACCGTGGTAGAGCACCCGAAAATCAAGGCAGCATTAGGCTCATCCCCCTTCATTCTCTCCGTGGGATATTTTGATAAGTTTCTCGGACCATCACGAATCGATACCTTTCCCCATTTAGGAGAAATCGATGATCCTATCAACCAGATACTCAAGGACACCTTTAACACGAAAAATGATTATATTTCATTCGATTTTCCAGATTTTTACGCCCAAGTGATGAAATTCCCACTCCAATTACCTGGAATCGAAGGCGAGACGTTGTTTTGCTTCATCATGATTCGTGATGCAAGTTTGCCCAAGCTCGGAATAGCGCACTTGAAGCAGATCAAGGATTTGTTCTTGGAAGTACCAGAGGCGGACCTCTTGAAACCAGAACAAGGTATTTACAATCCATTTTTTATCAGCATTTACAAGAGATTTGTTGAAAAGAAGCAACCATTACCTTTAGAATTATTTAGCCATCATGTTCGCGCTGAAATCACCACCATTCAAGGGTTTTGCGAGTACATTCTCAAGAACTACAGGCACCAAGAGGAGATTCAAGATGAAGTATATAATTTCATTGAACTTATGTTGGAATCCTGCTACGAGCTTTCCAATGTGTTTGACGAGCTAGCATGAGCTTGAAGTGGTTGCGGGATGGTAAAATAAAAGGCAGAACCCTTGTTAATGCCCTCACTTTCCATCCAAATACGTCCGCCATGCAACTCCACCAGTTTTTTGCTGTAATGTAGCCCCAATCCAGTTCCTTGGGGTACCCTGACTCCCGGAAATTCAATCCGCTCGAATGGTTGGAATAATCTTTCTTGATCCTCCTTCTTTATCCCGATTCCGGTATCCCATACGGTAAACTGCACCATTCCATCAACTTTCTCCACCTCGATACCCACCTTTCCACCATCTTGCGTGTATTTGATGGCATTATCGAGCATGTTAAATAATACTTGCTTTATCTTTCTTTCATCAGCTGTGAATAATTCCAATCCATCTGCTATGGTAATAACGAGGTGTATTTGGTGTTTCAAGGTTTTTTCCTTGAATAATTTCCTGCATTGTTCCATCAAATCCACCAAGAGCACTTGGTTTGCATGTAATTCCAACTTGCCGGCTTCGATTTTAGACAAATCGAGGATCTCATTAATCAGGGAGAGAAGGTGTTGGCCGCTATCATAGATATCATTGATGTATTCTTCCTGCTCATCCGTGATATCTCCAACATATCCCTTCAACAAGGCTTCAGAAAACCCGATTATGGAGTTCATGGGTGTCCTGAGCTCGTGTGACACATTTGCAAGAAAGATTGATTTGGCCCGATTTGCAGCTTCCAACTCTTGGGTCCTTTCTTTAATTTTAGCTTCTAAATCCCTGTTCAAATGTTTTAGCTTCTTTTCTGCCACGATTTTTTGAGTGACATCAACCATTGCAATGTATAATCCTATCCCTTCCTTTATTTCTATAGAACGAGCATATGCATCGACCCAATGCAATTCTGAATTAGAACCATAGATCTGGTAGGTGTTTAACGAATGGGATTCCTTGGATTTGGCATCCAACACCTTTTTTTGATCTAAGAAAACCTTCCTATCCGCGGGGTCTATTAAGCCTAAAAGATCTTCAAATTTCCCGTGAAGCAGATCATCTTGAGTGGAACCGACCAAGTCACAAAATGCATGGTTAACATACACGATTGTATCTTCTTGGACGAATAAAATGCCCATGAGAGATTGATCGGTAATGATCCTGAATCTTTGTTCGGATTCCCTGAGTTCTTTCTCCAAAGCTTGTTTTTCGAGAAGATTATTGATCTTGAAAATCATGTCTTCGATCTTGATCGGCTTCTGAAAGTAGCCATCCGCGTTATCTTTCAAGGCACCAATTGCACTCTGCAGGGTAGCATTCCCAGTAATGATGATTCCTATTACATTTGGTCTTTCTTTCTTGATTTGTTGGAGTAATTCCATGCCATCGATATCCGGGAGACGGATATCTATCAATGCAACGTTGATAGGTTCTTTCTGGATGATTTCTAAGCCTTTTCTACCCGTGGTGGTCGCGTGGACATTGAAACCTTCTTCCTTGAAGATATCGGAAAGGGTTTCCAAGATATTGGGCTCATCATCAATGATCAACAAGTGTGCAGGTTCCATCATCCCCTTCTCCGTTTCAACTCAACGCAGGTTTTCCTTTAGTTCCGTGAATAGATCATCCATCCCGAATGGTTTATTCAGGAATCCGATAGCTCCCAATCCCAGCGCACGATCTTTAACCGAGTTGTCCGCGCTTGCAAATAACACCTTTATCTTTGGATTCATCGATAAAAGAGAAACCATGACTTCTATCCCGTTCATTCCAGGCATGCGGTGATCCAAGATAATGAGATCTGGTTTCCTCTCCATCGATTTGTACTTCTTAAGGGCTTCGATGCCATTGCATGCCATTTCAATGATTTTATAACCTTTTACTTCAAGCATCAGCCGATACAGGTCCTGCAACGAGAGGTCATCTTCAATGATAAATATCGCTGGAATGGTAGGTCGCCCCAATGCAATGCTTCAAGAAAGATGATAAAAATTAGAAATAAATAATTTCCGGCCGGATTATTTACAATATTTTGCAAGGAACTCGATTAACTCTTCAATCTCGAGAGGTTTCTGGAATACTCGCTCAGCACCCAACTCAAAAGATTGCTGGATCTTGGATGGAAGAGAGTATGCCGTCATCATTGCAACTTTCAGGCTTGGATTCAATTGCTTGATTTTCCTCAAGACTTCCACGCCATTCATCCCTGGCATTTTTATATCCATTAAGATCAATCTAGTGTCCAATGTTGAAACTCGGTGAAGGGCATCAAGTCCATTATTGACGGTCTTCACTACAAATCCCAATTCCAGCAAGATATCCTGCAGGGTTTCGGTGATGCCAGCATCATCATCCACGATGAGGATATCTATCTCCTTGATATTACCTGTGTCTTGGGAGCTTGAGCGTGAAACAAGAGCCCTGTCCAATTCTGCTTTCTACCTCCAATATTCCTTCATGCATTTCAACGATCTCCTTTGACAGTGAGAGCCCCAGGCCAAAGCCTTTCGCTTTGGTGGTAAATAAAGGTTCGAACACTTTATTCAAGTGATCCGGTGCAATGCCCACCCCGGTATCCTCAACTTGCACGATTATATATTGCTCTGTGCAGTTCGTGCAGATCATCAATTTTCCACCATCGGGCATGGCTTGGATTGCATTTATTAGCAGATTATGCAGGACTTGTGAGATCTGGACTTCATCCATACGAACCTCATGACATCGATCCATGAAATCCGTGCATACTTCAATGCTTTTTGGCATTTGCACGCACGAGAGGCATTCAATAATGAGTTCATCAAGCTTCGCCCTACCCAAGGTAATCGTCTTCACCTTCGAGAAATCAAGGAGATTATTGATGAACGCTTTTGCACGTTCAATTTCATCCTTGATGATGTTAAGATGCTTCCCGATTTTGTTGTCTTTTTCCTTAATAACTAAATTCAAGAAATATACCGAATTATTTATAGTGGCTAGGGGATTGCGCAGCTCGTGGCTAAGAAAACCCGCCAATTTCCCGAGCGTTGCTAGCTTTTCCTGCCTGATTAAGCGCTGCTGTGCGTCTTGCAATTGGCGCGTGCGTATTTCAATCTTCTTTTCCAGTGTATCATTGAAATCCTGGAGCTTCGCCTGTGCATGCCGCAAATTTTCTAACAACGAGTGACGATCGATAGAGTATCTAATGGTTTTTTCCAGTATCTTTTCGTTCAAGGCATCCTTGACGAGATAATCTTGAACTCCCGCTGCAACAAGCTGATGTGCAATTTCTTCATCGTTTAATCCCGTGAATACAAGAACGGGAAGATCCAGGTGAAGGGAAAGCACTTTTCTTGCAGTATCAATTCCATTGCTATCTGGTAGTGAAAGATCGAGTAGTACCAAGTCAAAATCCTGTTTATCAATCTCCTGCATCCCATCTTTAAGGTTTTGTTTCCATGTTGTCCTGCATGAGATGATATTGAAATCCTTGGTAAACTCCATGAATAATCGAGCATCTGCAGGATTATCTTCAATTAGCAGGATATTATAAGTGCTTATTTCAGGGCTATAACTCGACATGGGGAGAACACCTTGTTTTAGCATGGAACTCCATTTCAAGGAAGTGTGGCCAAATTCAACCAGTAATTTTCAATTATTTTCATGGTTTGGATGTACTTTTCGATTTCAACTGGCTTGGTGATATAGCAATTTGCATGGAGATCATATGTCTTCAAGACGTCTTCCTCCGCACTGGACGTGGTCAGGATCACCACGGGTATCCGTTTCAGTGAATCATCTGCCTTGATCTCCTGCAATACTTCCCTGCCATCCTTCTTTGGCAGGTTCAAGTCTAGCAGGATCACGTCGGGGCGTGCGGCATCCTCATGCGGGGATTCATGCCTCAGGATGGCAAGTGCTTCC
>WJJB01000021.1 GCA_014729935.1 Candidatus Bathyarchaeota archaeon
ATGCTGTCCGGTTCCTTTAACCACGGGCGTGTTCCCTTCAAGATCTTGGCGCTGGTGTACTTGAAACCAGTGGTGTTCCCGTGCTCGTGGAAGTACGTTTCCCGTTCCTCCAGCCAGTAATTCCATATCCACCGCTTGCAGTCAAGCGTCTTGGCCAGCAACTCTGCTTGTGCCGCGGTCGGGTAAATGCGCACCTTCAAGGCGTGGTTAACGATCACTGGTCCTACATTCCAATCCATGGTCTAAAAAGGTGTGGGTCTAGGGAATTTCTGAACGGGCGAGATTCATCCCGCCCCTAAACTAAAGGGGCGGGTTTTCTCTCGCAAGACGGGTAAATGCTCGAAACGAATGACTATTGTAACGGACTCGAGTTTCCCTTTCTGGGAAAACCAAAGATAGCTGCGTCATGGCATCCTGTAAGATTGCTTTCTCCGAACGTGATCTAATTAAATCTAATGTTCCTGCGTGGCCACAGACCAAGGATGCCAATTCTTTCCTGGAAATCCTCATGGAGGGGATTAGATCAATGTCACACGTGAAATCACTGATTGTTATCTTTTCCCTTGAGAATCGGAACAGGATCGTCTCACCTGCAACTTGCAAGGCAAACTCAGGAACCTTTACCCGTTCAATTATTTCTTCCACGTGATTGAGCCATGTTTCCTCCAAATGGGGGGAGATTGCCTCTAAAAAACGTGAAACCGAGTTGATCCTCAACATGTCAATATTCCCTTGGTGGATTATCGTGCTTCCAGCCTTTTCAAGACTGGAAATCAAGGATGGTGCAAGCGGCGTCTTGAAATGGATTTCAGTGAATTCCTCATCAAACGAGAATAATCCCTTGCACGCCTGGGATATAATTTCCAAGGACGGTGGGTTGATGAAGCAACATCGTTCCACCTTGATGTTCAATGTCCCCTCCTTGGTATACGTGCTGCCTCGTTCACCCACAATGAAGCCGATAGGTTTCCCTGATAGCGTGATACCATGCAGGAATTTCGTGATCGACCCTTGGAGATGGTCTGCCAGATCGATCTCCAAGTAGCTCCTGTTGTCCACTGCAACGATATCGTGCAGGGGATCATGAGATCTAGAACATGATCGGACTAGATCAATGCCACGATCTCCAGTAATTTCTACAAGCTCCACGCGACCGTCACTTGGGAGCTTATTCACGATTGAACGGGTGAGCACCAAGGTTTTTTTCGGTGGAAGCTGGCACCAGTCGCTTAATTCGTAAAATCTGGGAACCGGTGTCTCCAGCAAGGATATCAACAGGCCTTCTTCATCCATCACTCGTGCTGCCTCGTGTAACATGGCTGTTCCTATCCCCTCACGTTGATGACTTGGATCAATGCAAACCATGTGAAGGACACCGCAGCACACTCGTGAACCCCTCGCGATAACATCGATTGGACGGATCGACACGTGGCCGACGATTTCTCCATCCATCTCGGTTATGATCACGAGATCAAGAGCAGGATAGGGGCGACCATGAGCACTTGGATTATCAAAGGCTCGCTTGATCAGCAGTTCAATGTCTTCCATGTCATCGGGCATCGCAGTTCGGCTTACAATCTTGGGCATCCTTCATGGAAACGAGCGGAAAAAGATAAAAATATGCATGATCTATGCCAAGATTGTATGAAAACCGTGATTGAAGTAGAAAATCTCGTGAAGGTATACAATGGGAAGACAAGTACTGTAGCGGTTGATGGAATCAGCTTCAGCATCGGACGAGGCAGGATTTTTTCATTCCTCGGGCCTAATGGTGCTGGAAAAACAACCACGGTGCGTGTTCTTAGTTGTCTCCTGAAACCAACTGCAGGGGACGCATGGGTGTTAGGTAACTCGGTTAAGGATAATCAAGTCGCTATAAGGGAAAATATAGGGATGCTATCAGAAAATCACGGTTTGTACGAGAAGATGACCCTGGAAGACAATTTGAACTTTTTCGCGGGATTTTACTTGGATGATAAAAGGACGATCGAAGGAAGAATGGCAGAGCTTTTGGAAGAATTCAACTTGAGTAACCGCCGCCACGACAAGGTGGGGACACTTTCAAGGGGATTGAAACAAAGGGCTTCACTCATCAAGACCCTAATTCACGACCCTGCGGTGCTCTTTCTCGATGAACCAACCGCGGGCCTCGATCCCAAGGCTGCAGTCGAGCTTCGAAAATACATCACGCATCTTCGAGATAAGATGGATAAAACGATCTTCATATGTACTCATAACTTGGTGGAAGCTCAAACCTTGAGTGACGTGGCCGCTATTATCGATAAGGGAAAGATCATGAGAATGGGATCCCCCGTTGAATTGGAGCGTGATTTATTCCAGTCCAGCAGCCTTCGAATTGAATCGACCAGAGATATACCCGTGGAAATGCCAAGGCAAATTGCGAGGGAATTGAATATTACAGGAAGGAGCGAGGGAAAGCATGCAAGGTTTTTCCTCCCCCCTGGCGAGCTTGATAATCTCGTGCCATTCATCGTGAAGTCATTGGTGGAAGGTGGCATTCCGATCCTCGAAGTTGCAAGGGAAGAACACACCTTGGAAGATATTTACCTGGAATTAATGGAGAGAGAGGGAAATGCTTAGATTCAAAATGCTATTCAAGGTTACTTTGAAGGACATGAGAGAGAACATGAAAAACAAGCAGATATCCTTGGTCATGATCTTGCTACCAGCAACCTTCACCATCATGATACCCCTTCTTCTTATTGTGTTACCCTTAAAGCTCATGTCCCATGAGGACTTGTTGGAGGCGGGCATGCTCGTGCCGGGTTTAGAGGGTGCAGAGGCTTACTTGGTATATAATTGGAACACGATAATTTTACCATTTTTCGTGATGGTCCCATTGGCCATTACCATGTCCATTTCCAGCGATTCATGGGCTGGAGAAAAGGAGCGCAGGACTGCAGAATCTCTCTTACTACTTCCCCTCACCGATGAAGAACTTTTCTTAGCGAAGGTCTTGGCTTCGCTCATTCCAGGATTGGTAATTACATGGGCGTGTGGCATTACCTTAACCATCATCATTGACATTACCATGTATCCATACTTGGGTTATGCTTTCCTCCCAAACGCAAGCTGGTTATTCCACCAGCTCGTGCTCACCCCGATTCTCGCCTTTTTCTCAATCTTCATTAACGTGTGGATCTCCTACCGTTCCAAGGATACAAAAAGTGCACAGCAAATGGGAGGGCTTGTCTTCTTGGTATTCATTGGATTCCTGGTTGGTGGCTTCCTGGGGGTCATCACATTGCTAACTTATGTGATCACCCTCATCCTTGGCATCATCGACATTATCTTCATCTATATCTCCCCCAAGGTGTTCTCGAGGGAGCGGATCATGATCAACACGTGAAAAGTTGGGATCGTCATTTTCTTGATTCATCTTGCGAATCTGACCACCAGGGTTTTTATCTCATGTGCCTTGATCACCACGGGCCCTATTCGCGAGCCATTGACGTAGACATCTCCCATTTCGTGAATTTCAAGGAGTTTCGTTTCGTGGCAGGATAGGATGGAATACTCGCATTCCAAGGTGATGGAAAATTCCGTTGCATTCCCCGTGGATTCCACGAACCTGATGATTATGGCATCGACACATAAACATGGAGTTTCTTGGAGGAAATTATCTGGCAGGTAGACGGGTTTCATTGAAACCAGC
>WJJB01000207.1 GCA_014729935.1 Candidatus Bathyarchaeota archaeon
GTGATGCCCAGCTCGCGTTCAAGGGTTGGAAGGTCCGGCTCGGACAGGTCATTTTTATTGAACAGGACAAGAAGCGGTAACTTCTCCATTGAAGTTCTTGATATGATATCTCGTAGTAAATGTTTTGATTTCGTCAAGGACTCGAGATCCACCCTCGTGGAATCAAGCACGAACACCAATCCATCCTGCCCTTTCAAGTAAGGCTTCCACAAGACCCGAAGGTTTTCCTGACCTGGAGCATCATAGGCAGTCATGGTCAGGTTGCTCACCTTGATCTTGGTGGCGTCCATGTTCAAGGTGGGCAAGGTCGCCTTGGGCACGGTTTCCTGCAATGTGTTGAGAATGGTTGTTTTCCCCACGCTAGCCTCACCAAAAATGAATACTTTTGCATCCCATGAATGTAGTCGCACGATATCCCCGGGTAATGATCTGAAAACGCCATCCATGATTTCCCGTAGGTTTTCCCTGGCTTGCTTGTTGGCAGGCTTTCCCCGCCGTGGAATGGCGGTTTGAATTCCCGTTAACTCAGAAACCTGCTTTTGGAACGCTTCGAGTATATCACGAGCGATATCTTCATTGATCTCCCCCTTCGTGGAAGCAATTGATGCTTGGAACGTCATGACCCCTCCCCTATCTCCCATGCTTGAAATGTCGAAGATAAGGTTCGCCGTTTGCAGGTTTCCAAATATGTGAATGAAAAATTCGTTCTCGTACAGGTTCATCAAATCTGGAATCAGCTGGAAATCCTCTTTCTTCATATCCCTTGGCATTATTTCCAATATTGATGGGCCGATGAGCGCGTCGAAGTAACTAAGTATGAATGCGTTCAAGTGATCACTGTGGTTTGATGTGAGAGATATTAAGATGAATCAAGTTTCAATGCCATCCGGATTTTCTCCGTGTAATCTTTGACGATCTTTTCTACCTCTTTCCTTTGGAAGAAGGTCTTAATCCCAATTGATAGCAGGTAAATCACGATTGGATCGGAAATGATCTCCATAAAAAGATAGCCAGCACCACCTTTTTGCATCATGATGATGTCTTTATTGGCACCCGCTCTCCCCTCGTCTAGCTTCTTCTTCATCCTGTAAAGGTACGGCACGGTGTATCCAACCAATTTCTCCTCGGATTTTTCGTTAGCATGCGTGGCGATTGGCAGGATATTATCATCAATAATGGAGACCACGGAAGCATCCAATTCCTTTGCAAGGGTTTCCAAGGTTTCTTCAATGAGTTCTTCTTGCGGGTATAGTTCGGCATATATCTTGCCAAACGAGCTTGAGATTGACCAAGGATCATAGATACTCGTTATCTCGAAGGAGATGGGATATCGATTATCGGTGATGAGTTTAATCTTGCGTTCCAGCTCCTTGGTCGCCTCGTATTCCACATCATCCGCTTCAAACAGGTATTTTTCTGCCTTGTGGAACAGTACCCAAACGCTTGGGTTCAAATCCAGGTCGTCGAATCGTTCCAGCACGTTGGAAAAATATTCCATGGCATCGTCAAACCTTTCAGAGTCCTTTATATCAACAACAAATACCATCAGGTCCGTTTCATTGAAAAACTTCCCGGGTTCCTTGAGATAGCTTATGAGGTATCGCTTTTGCCCACCGAAATCATGCTGGATGATCTCGTAGTCCAAATATGAGAAGGTTGATCGATCAACCAAATATGTTGGCTTTACCAATCCTATCGACGATATATTTTGTTTTAGCATTAGGTTAATGCTGGTCTTTCCAGAATTATCGAGCCCCGTGAAAATGAGTTTCTTCGATTTTCCCGAATCCATGATTGTGATTCACCTGATTTTATAATTTCGTTAACCTGCTGGTCTTCCTCTCCTTAGATATGAAGGTGTCGCTCCCGAACGGATGTTCGCCGAAGCCGTGGCGCATCAAGGCAATCGCCTTGTATGCTTCATATTGGTCTTTCTTTGATTTAAACAATTCCATGACAGGTAACCTAAATGCTGGAATTGGCGCCTCCCGGTTGATGGCGCGTTCCACGAGACAATCAGGCATGGCGTTCACTTCTGGCTCCACGCTCACGTCTCCCTTAAACTTGATCGCATTTCCACCAGCCGATTTGATTTCCTTCACTACCCGATCCGCTTCACTCTCATTTTTCACGAAATTCACTCCCACGCTTGCATCTTCTACAGCCCGTGCTTTTGTTATTGCCTCTTAAATGCCGGAATTTGCTCCTGTTAGCAAGGCAACCTGCCCGGTCAACCTGTCATGGCATTCGTAGTTTCCTTTCATTACCACCTCGTAATCCGATCACCATAAAAATCCTCGGATGTCAATTAATAATCATCTATCCTGAATCTTTTATCGCTGCACGGGTGGTATGAGCCAATGGAGCCAAATTACCGCGAGTGGACCAAGTGGAAGAAGAAAGAGCTTGATTCAAACCTTGCACGGATGGTTCGAAGGAAAACACGAGGGAACATGATATACTCGGCAGACGAGGTTCACAGGGCGATGAGCCGTGACGAAAGATGGGCCACGGCTATAAAAAAGAGAA
>WJJB01000208.1 GCA_014729935.1 Candidatus Bathyarchaeota archaeon
ACCTAAAGCTGGCTTGATCCCCGCATACAGGCACGTGAAAAGCGTGGTTCCGGATGCAAAATGCGGGTTATTGTTTTCCAGGAATTTCCTCCAGGGATATTTCACCGCAATCCCGTGGTTTGATTACGAAACCAGGAGATATATCGATCTTTCGCCCATGTTTGAAGATTTCTCCCAGTCTGCTCAAGAATTGGATGCCGGATTGATCAGCACGCAAAATTTCGAAGAATCCTGCGTGAATGCATGGGATGAAAGGTTCATGGAATGGAAGGCTTCCTGATGGTTCACGTCGTGATGATGATCGCACTAGACGAGGAGATTCCCGCCCAGTGGGCTTGGTTGCCATTCCAGTGGATAGTCACGTTATTTATTGTAAGATTGACCCATGGTTGCGCTTCGTCCACGTGGAATAAATACGGTTCACGGGCCAAGCTATCCTTGGGCTCGCACACGTGCACTTCCACGTTACTAATGGTGAATCCATCAAGGATGGCATCTGGCACGCCCCTGAAAAAAGATTGGTGTATCCAGTTTGCAGACACGTTGTCAATCACGCACTCATCCACTGGCGTGGGCACGATACCCTCTGGCTTGTCATAATCTATCTCCAGATCCAGCACGTATCCGCTTCTATCTTCTGAATCCCATGCGGTCATGTTCAGTCGTATATCGAGCCATTCCACCGATCTAATGGGTCCCCCGTTGTATGCATACATGACAATACCTCGTTCACCACAGAAGACCTCACACTTGCGATACGTGATGTTCTCCATGAGATATCTCGTCTCGGTGCCAATCTTGAGGGCTGATTTAATACTTGCGACAGTGCAGTTTGATATGGATATGTTGAAACAGGGACCCTCCCGGGCTTTCACTGCCAAGGGATCATCTAATGTCATGATGAAAGCATTATCTACCGAAATGTATTGGGAGGAATCGGGATCAATCCCATCTCTTCCACCGAAAATGCAGAGCCCGCTGGTGGTGCAGTTGGTGGAATTCATGAAGTGCAATGCCCATGACATGGAGCGTCGCAAGAAGACATCATTCACCTTGCAACCGGAGGAATCAAACACGTTCACATTATGAATATTCCATCCCCCGGCATCAATGGTGCCCGCGCCGTGAATGGTCACGTTCGTGACGTTTTCAAGTAGTAGGAACACGCGATCATGAATGCGTGATTCATCCTGAACGGCTTCCAGCAATGATCCTTGCTCGAGAAATAGGATCGTGTTGGATTGGAACTCGAGTGTGCCAGTGAGATATCTACCTGCAGGGATGTATACCACCTTGTTGCCACCATCCAAGATATCCTGGAACTGGGTGGTGAGATCCTCCCCGGTATTCGGTTGAATTCCTGCATCAACCACGTTGACCGTGCCAGTATCGTTCATGCCCGTCGAGGCGGCAGTCATGGCATCCAAATCATCAAGGAGGAATGCAACCGTGTAAGGCGCTCCCCCTGGCACGTCCTCATTGCTGAAATCACCGACCTGCATATAGTAATCCCCGGGACCGGGAAGGGTGAAATTGATCACGTGATTATCTTGGCTCGTTGCGATATCCTGCCACAGTGCCCGGAGATCGTATTCGTGAAGGATATACTTTGATAGCAGTGCTACATGGACCGGTCCATCCACCGCTAACCTGATGAAATTCACCTTGAAAGATTGCGGGATTCCATCCTTTTTCACCTCATGGTATTCCATTTGAACGGCTTTCCCGTTAATGATGGCTTGCAGCATGCCGTCAGAACGAGCCCCGGGAGTCGCCGGGTAAAAATCAACACTCGTGGTGGGATGCACTGGTGAATCCAAGAATTCCTTGAAAAAGTAGTTCTCTTGATTCTTGTAAGTCATGAATTTACTGGCAAAATATGCACCAGGCACCACGTTGCTTGCAAGCAGCGCGCATGACATGGCAATCAGGATTGCTTTCCCGCGATTCATGGCTCTTCAACCGTGCTACAAGTAGTCAGCGAGTATTATTCTATCACGCCCTAACTAGTTAAAGGGCGTGGATTCTTCCTTCATCAACCACCGCGGTCGTGTTGACCTGTCTTGCACGACCTCCAGAAGCGTGGCTTCCCTGATGGAATGCTCCAGTCGCGTGGCTCTCGCGACACGATCTAGACATCAAACCCATCGTTTAAAAGCGTGTCGGTCCATCGAAGCTCTGGAAAGCGAGGCGAGGGCTGGCACATCTCATGTGAGTTTTCAGGTTCAAGACATGTTAAACGGGAAAAAGTGAAGGGTCGTGCTTGATGTTGTTGTCGTTCTGTCCATCAGAAAGTAACGACCATTAGCATGATGCGTGGTGTTTCAATCCTTGTGATGCTCTTCCTTGTGCTTCTTTGCCTTGGCTTTTACCTCATCCTCGGTTTTACCTTGAAATGTTTTCCCACAGTCTGGACACATTATCTGTACCATGCTTGTCACCTCAGGCGGTTCACGGATTGCAGGATTAAATAGCTATTTCCTACCGATCATGAGCGAATTTCAATTGCAATGGATGGAATATTCGCACCGGCATGAAATCAACTCGATCAAAGCACCCTCTGTGATTCCTGCCCATCGAATGTTTTACCCGTTTTCCGCCAGAAAGCCACGTCCTTTATTTAGGCAGTGGTAGTTCAACCAGTCATGTTGCTCGTTGGTGTTTTGTATTTAAGCCGTTTTCACCCGTGGTGCGGGAGGAAGCCACGTCCTCTAGTATAGGGGTGGGTAGTTAACCATTGTTTTCAGCCCCTAATCCCATTGGATTGCTTTTTCTATCACGAGCAAGAATAAGAAACAGCAAGCATGGATTGATTCATGATGAAGGAAAAATTTGAGCCAACTTGGAGCTCCTTGAAACGGCATCGCCATCCTGAATGGTTGGATGATGCAAAGTACGGGATATATTTCCACTGGGGCATCTACTCGGTGCCAGCGTTTGGATCCGAGTGGTACCCGAATAGGATGTACACCTTGTTCACTCCCGAATTTTCCCACCACGTGAACAAGTATGGATTGCCTAAGGATTTCGGTTACAAGGATTTCATTCCCGATTTCACTGCTGAACATTTCGACGCGGGTGCCTGGGCTGCATTATTCAAGGAAGCTGGTGCAAGATTTGCCGGACCGGTTGCAGAACATCATGATGGTTTTTCCCTGTGGGATAGCAAGATCAACAAATGGAATAGCGTGAACATGGGCCCCCGTCGAGACATCGTGAAAGAACTGGCGACCGCAATCAGGGACGAGGGCATGAAATTCATCTGCACCTTCCATCACGCCCAGAACTGGTATTATTACAATCATTCCACGGGCTTGGACACTGGACAACCAGAATTCGAAGGACTATATGGAAAACCACACGCTGCGGTGGATGGCGAGGGCACGTCAAATAACACCATGGATAGACCTGATTTTGAGTTCAACGAGACGTGGTTTGCAAAATTGAAAGAGGTGATTGATGGATACGAACCCGATCTTATATGGTTCGATTTCGGGTTGGAGCGCATTCACGATACTTACAAGCGGCAACTCGCCGCGTATTACTACAACAAGGGAATGGAGTGGGGGAAGGAGGTGGAGATAATTTACAAGAATTTCAATATGCCGCCAGGAGTTGGTTTGCTGGATTACGAACGGGGGAGATCCGACGCACTCACCCACCACAAGTGGATTACCGATACGTCAATTGGGAATAGAAGTTGGAGCTACATTGAAAACGAGGATTACAAGGCCGTGAAAACACTCGTGCATAACTTCGTCGACAGGATCTCCAAAAATGGATACTTGTTATTAAATTTTGGTCCGAAGGCTGACGGGACGATTCCCCCTGCAGTGATCGAAAGGCTCAAAGGAATGGGAGCATGGATTAAGCTAAATTCAGAGGGGATTTTTGGATCGACCCCGTGGGTGCTATCTGGCGAGGGACCGACTACATTGGAAGGGGGTGGCATGTTCAGCGAAAATGCAGAGGTTGCTTACACGGAACGTGACATCCGGTTCGTCACTAAGGATAACGCGTTATTTGCCTTTGTGATGGGTTGGCCGCTGGATGGTGCCCTCAACATCAAGAGTCTCACCTTGCCACCCGTGTACGAGAATAGGGAAGAGAGACCCGGGAAATTCTACATCTTGGAACCAGCCGATATTGCCAGCATCAGCATGCTAGGACATCAAGGTAATCTCGAGTGGGACCTCACCGCCCGGGGACTTTTCATTCAGCTGCCAGCAAGTCCTGGCCCCTGCAAGCACGCGTATGGGTTCAAGATACAGTGGACGTGATCATCTTCTATCGATGATCTTACTTCACCGTCATCTTTTTTTTTACCCGTTTTCGCCAGAAAGCCACGTCCTTTAGTTTAGTAGGACGTGGTAGTTCAACAGGGGCACACGAGCAAAGCGTGCAATAGGTAACCTTTCTCCAAACATTGATGACTTTCCTTCTTTTCTTGATATCAAGTGGATAGTTAGCCATGGATGTATGACCACGCACCCGTTGAAAAGGGATGTGGAATCTAGTTGTAATCGGTGGAGGATATCAACGAGCGAGTATATTCTCGATCCGCTTCACTATTGGCGGCCGGGATGTTGCAGAGAGGTATAACCGGTGGATTGCTCGCGTCATGCCAACGTACAGTAGTTGCAAATCTTCCTGCGTGGTATAAAGGTCAATTTCTGGAATGATAATAACATCCTCTTCAATTCCCTTCGTTGCGTGAACCGTGCCAATCATCAAACCCTCGAACATCCCCCATTGCCTGATATCCACCCAGGGAATGCCTGCTTGCTTGATCTGCCTGATAAGGGGAATCTCGCCATGGTTCCTTAGCGCCTTCTTGAAAAGCACAACAGCGTTCAGGTTAGCATCCCGAACCTCCTTGACCCGGGATAGCACGTGAACACGCTCCTCACGCTTGGTTGGTAAAACTGTTAACTCGCAAATTCCGCCATCACGCAAGAATCCCTCTGTAGCCACGAACTCGTCACTTTTTCCGATCAAATCCTTGATGTTTTTCGGCAATATGTTCTTTGCAACTATTCCTATCTCGTATGGATTCCTGTAGGATTTCCTAAGTTTCTTGGTACGCCCAACGGCTTGAATTCCCACGCTTTTCCACGTGAATCGATTCCTGGCATAGATTCCTTGCAAACCATCACATGTCACGAGGAGCGAATTGGTATCGGGATTGAGGACTTGCATGATGCACTTGAACCAGGTATCCTCGAAATCTTGGCCCTCATCGATGAGTATCGCATCATAACATGGGATATCCGTGTTCTGTATGGCCTCCGACACCAATCGTGGTACGATCTCATTGAAAAATTCATTCTTAGAACGGTTTATCTTGCATTGCTCGAATTCGACGTTATAGCGTGCCATGTACTTGGTTCCGGCACGTTCGATGATGTTTTTTGCCCACTTGTGAAAATTGAAAACGAACACGTCCGCATCCAAGTCCTGGGGATTGATCTTTGCTTCAAGGTACTTGGAAAGCACCTTGTTGAAGCACAAAACCAATATTCGCCAGCTAGGATGTCGTTTTGCCAGGTACCGCGCTCTTGCAACAAGGATAACTGTCTTTCCACTTCCCGCCACGCCGAAGAAAAGACGATGCCCATCCCCCAAGTTATAAGCCATTTCCTCCTGTTTCTTATCGAGCAACACGAGCTTGTCGGGGGGAATAAGGGTGGCTTGCTTCAAGTGGGAGCCATCCTTCCTTGGCACGCGACATGCGGGCATGAAATTCCCACGGATGAAATCCAACTGTTCATTGGATAGACCTGCGTCATGACTGATGAGGCCCTGGAACCGTGTAGAAAACGTGGCTCTTGATAGCAGGTGCTCCTTGAAAAAGATGGATATCTTGGATGGTTTTCTTGCTTGAATGAGCTCTGCTGCGTGTCCGGTGATACTCACATTGGAAAAAGCAACAATTCGCTGGATAGTCTTGAAATTTAGCATGGAAGCCATAGCTCGCCAGTACTGGTACGACTGCTCATAGGGATTTTGAACGGGAACCTGTCGATGTCCTTGCTGCAACACCCAAGCACCGTTAGGTGGGACCTTGAAAAGATCCTCTTCACGGTAATCCTTAACTTCAATGGTCACCACGCCAAAATCCTTCCCAAATAAGACAAAATCAGGGCGCTTTGCTCCGATCAATGGCTCATAGTAGCAAAACACGTCAGGCACTCCATCAAATACCTTTTCCAACATCTGGTGCACCAATTTCTCACCACTCGTTGCACCATCGCCAAGCAAGCCAATGATCGATCCCGCGTTAATTCACCTGCAAACCATCCATTTCAAATAATTCTTCTCCATCACCATATTAGAATCTAATGCAAGACTGGAAGGATGCAATCATTGAGTTGCTAGATTTTTGCCCTTCCCCATTCATGATTTATCTCACCACGACGTGCCCGCTTCCCGGGTCGATGTCCAGCGATACACGCCTGCCGCCTGCGATGCCGCTGTCTTGGATGCCAAGCACCATCCCAATCTGCCCCGCCTGCTGGTCCAGCGTGATGCTATCGATGGTGCACTGGTCATTTCCGACCCTAGCGTAGAAATACTTGGCGTTGCACAGGCATGGGATGGACTCCAGGATGGCAACCATAATTTCCTTGAGGTTCATGGCCCCATTCCCCGTGACCGCGTGGGTGGTAAGAAACCATGGTTCTCTCCGTTCCCGTCGATAGCCTGACCGACATCGGCTGGGGAAATCTCCGGTTCCATTTCAATCCTTCGCATCGAAAACATCAAATTCCCCCGTTACTGTTTAGGGGTTCACGGGGGGGTGATGGTGCCATCTACGTCCCACAGGTCCTCCCACGATTGTCCATCCTTCCACAGGAACACCTGTCCTTTTATCAACCGGCAATTCTTGTCAATGGACGCGATGGCTTCCATATCCTCATCGCTCATGGGCGGGGACACGGCACCCTTTATGTTTTCCAGGTAGTGGTTCACCGAGAACGGAATGGGAACCTGGCCACGTTGGATAGCCCATTTGATGCACACCACTGCGGGATGCACACCTAGCTTTTTCGCTATCGCCACCACTACTGGATCCTTGGTTGGAACGGTATCCTCGGGGGTCCTGTCCCTCTCGGGACGGGATGGTGAGCCGATGGGGCTGTATCCTATCGAAATGATATCCCTGCTTGAAAGATACTCGAAAAACTCGGGTTGCTGGAAATGGGGATGTAATTCCATCTCGTTAGCTACCGGCTTGATGATCGCATCCCGCAAAAGTAATTGCATCTTTGGCATGGTCATGTTGGACGTGCCGATGTTTCGCACCAAGCCCATGTCAACGAGTTTTTCCATTTGTCTCCAAGTTTTCATGTAGTTTTCATGAAAGTACGGCTTGGCATCAGGATTTCTCGTGCTTCCATTGCATCCCGGTGGATGGGTATTGGGGAACGGCCAATGCACCAGGTAGAGATCAAGGTATTCCAGTTGCAGGTCATCCAGTGATTGCTTGCAGGCGGGAATGACATCGTCAACGGCGTGCTTATCATTCCATAATTTTGATGTCACGAATAATTCCTCGCGAGGTATGACATCAAGTATCTGCTTGAAGGATTTCCCTACATGCTTCTCGTTGCCGTAGACTGCCGCACAATCAAAATGCCGGTAACCAACTGATGCCGCTCCAAGGACTGCCCTTGCAACACGCTCGTGGGATACGTGATCAGATCCAAACGTGCCAAGACCAATGGCGGGGATGAAATCACCCGTTGAGAGCTGCCTTAAAGTAACCTCATCGGGTGACACGGCGTTCCCGGGGATTTCGAATGTTTTTCCCATGGTGAATCATGTGGTTTGCTTCTTTGCAGGTTATGGTGTAGTAGGGCATGCAACCATATTTATCTTTCAAGCGTGCATTGGATTACGGTGATGATTGATGATGGCAAGTAACGGTGATGCATCTCCCGGTAACCCCGTAAGTAGCATGAAGAAGATGAAGTTATCCGCGTCATGCCTTGGGTTGTTCCTCGTGGGAATGGCGGCAGTATCCCTCCTGCACGATATCTTGGTGAACTTGCCCTTGAAATTCTCCCTAAAATCCCCAGGAGACGATCCACCGTCCTCGATTGCGGCATTCATCAATATCGCCTTTGCCGTGCTTTCCAGCATAATCGCAATCGATTCATTCAAGAAGTACAAGGAACGAGAAAAGGTTTCACCATTCTTGCTATTCCTGGTGTTCTCGTTTCTCACGTTCACCATGGCAATTCAAGCAATAAACACGCTAGTCAGCATCACTTCAACGGCTACTGGGAGTTCACTTTTTGACGATTTCCTGCAGAAGAGCGTGTGGCTTTTCTTGATATCCGCCACGTTCTTCCAAATCTTGTTCATCTTCGAGATATTCAGGGATGGCATCTTCAATCCACGCAATAAGCGACTGGTGATATTATTCTCAGCCTTGATATTGTCCATCTTCATTCTAATCACCTTCTCGCTGTTTAATGATTACTTTGATTTGCTCCCCGATAACATGGGAGAGATCTTGGTCATCTCAGGTTCAGGGATTTCCATCATCTCAGTTTTCCTCGCGTTTTCCATCCAAGCAAGTACATCATTCAAGCTATACCATTCATTACAACGACCGGTATTCAAGAGGGGCGCATTGTTTATCGGGCTCTCCGGTCTGGTTTCCCTCTCCGCTTTCATCTCGGAATTTGCAGAGGAATTAGCACGGATTTTGGTCACCAATGTAACTATGCGAAACGCGATCGTTGATTTTTCAACCATCTTTACCGCAATTGCATCGCTCGTGGGAGCCATCTTGATTTACCTGGGATTCGTGTATCCCGCAAAAGTGAACAAGAAGAAATCACCACGTGATTGATTTTCAAGGTGGGATGCAACCGTGCCATCCGAATGATGTCATGCCACTCCCCCGGAGCTTCAACCTTCATTCGATAGAGTGGTGATTATTCTTCCAATTCTCATGCGTACACTTCGAGAAAACGTTACCTTTTTAGGTTCTCGTGCTGCATGATGGATTGTGGAAGATGAATGTGAAAGCAGGAAACAAATGTCTTGATAGAATCGCAAGGATCATCAAGTGTCCTTGCTGTCAGGTGAAATACAAGGCATTGATACCGACGAATCTTTTGGATGAGGATGACGATGGCATCGGGGTGGTGCTCGTGGAGCCGGCATGCGGGCATAAATTCATCATTTTCGTTGACAAGAGGTTAAGGGTACGAGGTTATGAGCGAATCGAATATGAAAACATAGAAATACGAGATGCAGATGCAGCATTCATAGAGCAGAACATTCAAGAATTGAAGAAACAGCATGAGATCATGCTCAAGGAGGATTACAACAAGGCATTCGAGATCCTCAAGGAGATCAAGAAAGCAAGGAAGAATATTTCCACCTTGAATCATGAAAAGTGATAAATCGAATTCCAATGGACCCACCCCGTGGAATGAAAAGAAAATGAAGATTTGAGGGATGCGAGCCAAGGAAAGCTAGGTATCCAGCTCACTCCACGGTAACGACTTCTTGCCTTGTAACCTCCTCGCCACCATGCAACGGCTTGAACTTGCTGAATAAAGCGCTGATGGTAATCACGCATCCAATGATAAGCACGATGGGGGAAAGCAACACGCTGATGAATACAGAGTCCTCTGCAACGTGGTAACTAACCGTTTCAAACAAGAACTCCCTGAAGGTCGACGAGTTCATCACCGTGCCGATGATGAATATAACCATCCCAAGTAGCAACATCAGGGCATTCACTCGCACGGAACCCGTTGAGTTCCTTGCCACGATGATATATACCAGTGCCCAGGCGATGGGGGAGAAGTAAAAAATCATGTATATTCTATGCGCAATCTCGTATGGGAGGATTATCATGAAAGGCGTGATGGCAAATGAGAAGATCGCGAGCATGTATTTCGTCTTCTTGAAGAATAAATACTCCGTGCTTAACGTGAGGAATCCAATTCCAACGAAAATCAAGCACATATGCACTTGCCACGAGAGTTGCAAGATATGGAGCCTGCCATCAGCTGCATACCCGGGTAATGCTAGCCCGGTTCGTTCCGTCGCGGTCATTTGGTTGATGAATTCTGCATCGGAGCCTGCCAAGAAGAACATGAAATACATGCGCACCACGTATGCCAAGCCAAGGAAGAGGATGAATGCCATCAACAAGTAATTATACACGCCTGCCTTTTTCACCCGTGCCATTTCCTTCCTTCCCTTCCGGTACAATAAGGCTGCCCCGATAAAGAGTAATGTCACGTAACAGGAAAAAGCAACCAAACCAATTTCTTTTATATATTCAATTGCCATGGTACATCCGGGTGTCCTTCTGATGGGAACTTTAAAAATACACCCGTGGGATTCTATGGGCATGTATAGAAAAACAATAGACGGGGGAAAGGGAATAACCGCCCATTTACCGTGAAAATTACTTAGAAGCATGCTCCGCAATCTCCCGGTAGCTTTATCTTCACTCATGATGTGGTACTACCATGAGTTCTGGAAAGCGATACTATTGCATGCAGCTGCACGCCAATTTCTGGTATGCGGAGTTCCATAACGACCAAGCAATCAGGCAATTCGTGAACCTGTTTGAACAGATTGTGGACGTGTTCGAGAAGCACGGCGGTGGCGCAGCTTGTTGGGATTTCGAAACGCAGCTCACATTGAATATCCTGAAAGATGCAGGTGGAGATTTTCTTGAAAGGTTGAATTCCCTTATCAGGTCGGGGAAACATGACGTGATCCCTGGCACCTGGGCAAGCACCTTGGCGACCCATCACGACAAGGATGAATTCTTGGTGAATTTCGAGAAAAGCACGGACCGCATCAATGATACCTTCACGAGAGTTGCTCCCACGTGGATATCCCAGGATGGGAGCTTCGCGCCACAATTTGTCGATTTCATGAAATCCCGGGGCATGGAATACGTGCTTGTAGACAGGCGGGTCCTGAACAGGCATTATAAGGGGCAATACCCGCTGCAACACCGGTTCAGGCCAGTGCACGTGTCCGGTATCGAGGAATCATTGCCGTGCATGTTTTTTGGGATCGAGGGGTTGAACTCCTACGGGGATTTTGCAACTGCATTCGAGAAGCAAGTGAACCGGATCGATGCTTCCGAGTATTGGGAACTCGATCATTTGATTTATCCCTTCGTTGATGCCGAGCGCTTGCATCCCCCTCGCTTGGACAAGTGGCTGACTAGGATTGAAAACTTGGGTGGGGAATACATCACCCCGAGTCAATTCCTCAAGTTACACCCGCCACCGTCTCCAGCGGAAGCCACGTTCAGCTTCGACGTTGGTGATTGGCACGACCGGTTCTTTCATAATGACATTTTCAAGGATCAGCGGCTCTGGACTGCTGTCGAGAAGGCACGGGCGAAGATACAGGAAGCGGAATGGTGGCTTGCAGAGCTTTCCCGTGCTGCCAATGGTACCGACGACCAAGGGCTCAAGAATCGGTTTCAAGGGGAAATCACCCTGGCAAGGGAAGAATGCATCTTGGCACAAAGCAGCGATAAATCGCATTGGTATGCCTGCACGCACAAGCTAAGTGTTGGCATGAGGTATGCGGTCGCCGCCTACGAAAGAGCAGCCTACGCGTGTGGTATCCTTTCACGAGTAATGGCAAGGAAGGGCATCATGGTACAAGACCGCCCTCAATCCATGAAGAGCCACGATCTGAATCTCACGGTTCTTAACCCATTCTCCCCCAGCCAAGTATATCCAAAACATTTCCCGGTATCCATCGGGTTCCCGTACATAATCGTGGTGAATTTGAGCACCAGCCCCGCATACAGGATCCAGTTCCCGGCAGGGGACATGGCACCAGTGGACGCCCCAACCCTGTTTAACATCATCCCCGGAATGGACATACACAACCATCACACTGAAGTGTTCTTCCAGCTGGAGCATCAATTGCAACGGGGTGGCATCATTCCCATCGAGCTTGCCCACCTTGACCGGGAAATCGACATTGAAACGCCCCGGGATCACCAGTTACAAAACGGGATCTTCGAAGTCATGGTGGATGATGCAGGAAACATCCATTCCATAAGTGACATGCAAAATGGTACAAAGTTCGGCGGGGGGAATGGAGACGAAGCACCCCTCCTTTCCCCGCGCTTCGAGTGCCACATCAGCGGTGCTGCATTCCAAAAATTTTCCATCGTTGATGAAACACAAGACATGCACCATTCCCTGACTTTCCTGAGACGAAGCAAAGAAACGGATGGAGGGCACCGGCTGGATCTTTCCACCACGATTCGCATGTTTCCTGATTTCAGGGGAATCTTGGTCGATTCCCTTGCTGCAATCAAGGGACCGGTGCCAGGATATTTTTGTCCCTTCGAGCTACAGTGGGATCCACTCGTATCCATCACCAGGGACGTGATCGGGAAACCCCGGGATACCCTCCGGCTCGACAACAAGCAAGTCTTCATGAATGACTGGGCAATTGCCCGCTCACCCAATCGTGCCATGGGCATTGCA